>DATMTZ010000115.1:0-7298 GCA_035563975.1 Oxalicibacterium sp.
CATGACAGAAATCACCAGATGCAGACGCTCAAACGGGAGCCTTTGTTCCGCCGGTGATGTCCGAAGTACAAAAAAATGCCGGACAAGCGTCCGGCATTTTGGGGGAAGAAAAAGTAGTCGTTTAGTTGCGGATTTCCAGCGCCCGGTTCAGGCTCAGCGCCGCCAGCGAACCGACCGCGCCCGACAGCAGGTACAGGCTGACATAGGACAGGCCGAAGTTCGACGACAGTCCGAGCGCAACCAGCGGCGCGAACGCGGCGCCGACGAGCCATGCGATGTCCGAGGTCAGCGCGGCACCGGTATAGCGGTAACGCGTGGTGAAGTTTGCGCTGACAGCGCCGGCCGCCTGACCGTAGGACAGGCCCAGCAGCGAAAAGCCGAGCAGGATGAAGATGTCCTGTCCGCCGTCGCCGCCGCCCATCAGCAGCGGCACAAAACCGCTGAACACCGCAATCAGTACCGCCAGCGTGCCGAGTGTCGTGCGGCGGCCGAAGCGATCGGCGATCACGCCGGACAGCACCACGCCGAGCGCCATGAACACCGCACCGAGCATCTGCAGCAACAGGAACTGGTGGATGGAGCGCGACGAATAGATGCTGATCCAGGACAGCGGGAACACCGTCACCAGATGGAACAGCGCATAGCTGGCGAGTGCGGCCAGTGCGCCGATCAGCACGTTGCGGCCTTGCGAACGGGTCACTTCGACGACGCTCGCCGGTTCCAGCTCGCGTTCATCCAGCAGGTGCGCATATTCCGGTGTCGACACCAGGCGCAGGCGCGCGAACAACGCGACCACGTTGATGGTGAAAGCGACATAGAACGGATAACGCCAGCCCCAGTCTAGGAAATCGGTGAGCGAGATCTCGGAGATCAGATAGCTGAACAGGCCGGCTGCGACTAGGAAGCCGGTCGGCGCGCCGAGCTGGCCCAGCATCGCGTACCAGCCGCGTTTGCTTTGCGGCGCGTTCAGCGCCAGCAGCGAGGGCAGGCCGTCCCACGAACCGCCGACCGCCGCGCCTTGGCCGATGCGCAGCAGCGACAGCAGCACGATGGACAGTACGCCGGCGTTTTCATAAGTAGGCAGCAGCGAGATGCCGGCCGTACAGCTGCCGAGCAGAAACAGCGCGGCGGTCAGCTTGATCTCGCGGCCGAAACGCCGCTGGACCGCCATGAACAGGATGGTGCCGAGCGGCCGTGCGAGGAAGGCAAACGCGAACACCGTGAATGCGTACAGCGTGCCTTGCAGGTTGCTGGCAAAAGGGAAAAAGACCGCGGGAAAAACCAGCACCGAAGCGATCGCGTACACGAAGAAATCAAAGTACTCCGAGGTGCGGCCGATCACAACGCCGACAGCGATCTCGCCCGGGGCGATGTGCGTGTTACGGGTGTTGATGGCCCGTGCGCCGCTGCTGGTAGAAAATGGGGCAAATTCACCGGTCAGTTCGCCGGTATGATTATGTGTATTGGCCATGGTCATCTTCTCTCTAGTTGATCAGATACGTCACGCGTCACAAGCCATTACTCCCACACGGCTTGCCAAAGGGGTAGGACAAAACGTCCTATCGCTAATGCGTGCCGGTAGGGTTACAGTAGCATATCTCCATCCCTTTGTACTGCACTTACGGCATGATTTCCTCACTTGCTCGTCGCGGGTTGCTTGCGCTCCCGTTTATTTTGCTGGCTGGCTGCAACACCGTGGTCATGAACCCGTCCGGCGATATTGCCGAACAGCAGGCGCACCTGATCATCGTTTCGGTCCTGCTGATGCTGATCATCATCGTTCCCGTGATGGCGCTGGTCGTGTTTTTCGCCTGGCGTTACCGGAAAGGCAATACTTCCGCGAAATACGATCCGGACTGGGATCATTCCACGCAACTTGAATTGATCATCTGGGGCGTGCCGCTGCTGATCATCATTGCGCTGGGCCTGATTACCTGGATCAGCACCCACAAGCTCGATCCGTATCGCCCGCTCGACCGGATCGATGACAGCCGTCCGATTTCGCAGTCGTCGGAGCCGCTGACCATCGAGGTTGTCGCACTCGACTGGAAATGGCTGTTCATCTACCCGCAACAAGGAATTGCAACGGTGAACGAACTGGCGACGCCGATCGACGTGCCGATCCGCTTCAAGATCACGGCGTCATCGGTGATGAACTCCTTCTACATTCCTGCGCTGGCCGGACAGATCTATGCGATGCCGGGCATGGAAACGCAATTGAATGCGGTGCTCAACGCGCCGGGCGAATTTGAAGGTTTCTCCGCCAACTATAGCGGCGCGGGCTTCTCGCACATGCGCTTCAAGTACCGCGGCATGGATATCAACGATTTTGATCGCTGGGTAGCGGAAGCCAAGTCCAACGGCGCGACGCTCGATCGCGCGACTTATCTGGAACTGGAGAAGCCGAGCGAGCGTGACCCGGTACGTCACTACGCGACGGTTTCCTCGGATCTGTACAGCGCCATCCTGAACCGCTGCGTTGCGCCCGGCACGCCATGCATGAACAAGACGATGGCCGAGGACATGAAGCGCAACGCGATGGCGCATGCGCACGAAGAATAAGCGCTTGCAAGTAATGACGGATGCCGGCGCCCTTGCCGGACGACGTTTCCATTTTTTCTGAAGAACGACGATGCTAGACAATATTGACCTGACGAAGCTCATCTTCGGCCGCCTCACCTGGGAAGCGATTCCCTATCATGAGCCCATCCTGATCGGCACCTTCATCATGGTGGCGCTGGGCGGCGTGGCAGTCCTGGCTGCGCTTACCAAGTTCCGCCTGTGGGGCCCGCTGTGGCGCGACTGGATCACAAGTATCGATCACAAGAAGATCGGCATCATGTACATGATCCTCGGCCTGGTGATGCTGTTGCGCGGCTTTGCCGACGCGCTGATGATGCGCGCGCAGCAGGCGATCTCCTTCGGCGACAACGCCGGCTTCCTGCCGCCGCATCACTACGACCAGATCTTCACCGCGCACGGCGTGATCATGATCTTCTTCGTCGCGATGCCGTTCGTGACCGGCCTGATGAACTACGTGGTGCCGCTGCAGATCGGCGCGCGCGACGTGGCTTTCCCGTTCCTGAACAACTTCAGCTTCTGGATGACTACCTTCGGCGCGATGCTGGTGATGGCGTCGTTGTTCGTCGGCGAATTTGCCCGCACCGGCTGGCTGGCGTATCCGCCGCTGTCGGGCATTCTGTACAGTCCGGACGTCGGGGTGGATTACTACATCTGGGCGCTGCAGGTGGCCGGCGTCGGCACGCTGCTGTCCGGCGTGAACCTGGTCGTGACCATCGTCAAGATGCGCGCGCCTGGCATGGAAATGATGAAGATGCCGGTGTTCACCTGGACCGCGCTGTGCACCAACGTGCTGATCGTCGCCGCATTCCCGGTGTTGACCGCCGTGCTGGCGATGCTGTCGCTGGACCGCATGTTTGGCACGAACTTCTTCACCAATGATCTCGGCGGCAACGCCATGATGTACGTGAACCTGATCTGGATCTGGGGTCACCCGGAGGTCTACATCCTGGTCTTGCCCGTTTTCGGCGTCTATTCTGAAATCGTGTCGACCTTCTGCGGCAAGCGCCTGTTCGGCTATACCTCGATGGTGTATGCGACGATCGTGATCACGATCCTGTCCTATCTCGTGTGGCTGCATCACTTCTTCACGATGGGGTCGGGCGCGTCGGTGAACTCCTTCTTCGGCATCACGACGATGATCATCTCGATCCCGACCGGCGCCAAGATCTTCAACTGGCTGTTCACGATGTACCGCGGCCGCATCCGCTTCGAACTGCCGATGATGTGGACCGTTGCCTTCATGCTGACTTTCGTGATCGGCGGCATGACCGGCGTGATGCTGGCAGTCCCTCCAGCCGACTTCGTGCTGCACAACTCGCTGTTCCTCATCGCGCACTTCCACAACGTGATCATCGGCGGCGTGGTGTTCGGGGTGTTCGCCGCGATCAACTACTGGTTCCCGAAAGCCTTCGGCTACAAACTCGATCCGTTCTGGGGCAAGCTCTCGTTCTGGTTCTGGGTCATCGGATTCTGGATGGCATTCGCGCCGCTGTATGTGCTCGGCTTCATGGGTGTAACGCGCCGCATGAGCCACTTCGAGGATCCGTCGCTGCAGATCTGGTTCCAGATCGCCGCGCTGGGCGCCGTGCTGGTCGCACTGGGCATCGGCTCGATGCTGATCCAGTTCGTCGTCAGCTTCCTGCGCCGCGAGCAGCTGCGCGATGTGTCGGGCGATCCGTGGGGCGGACGTACGCTGGAATGGTCGACCTCGTCGCCGCCGCCGGACTACAACTTCGCCTTTACGCCGCGCGTGTATGAAGGCGATACCTGGGCCGACATGAAGAAGCAGGGCTACAAGCGTCCGCTGCAAGGCTTTACCGATATCCATATGCCGAAGAACACGGCGGCAGGCTTCATCATTGCCGCGCTGTCCGCCGGCATCGGTTTCGGCCTGATCTGGCATATGTGGCTGCTGGTCATCGTCGGCTTCGTCGCGATGATGGCTGCAATCATCATCCATACCTTCAATTACAAACGCGATTACTACATCCCGGCCGAACAAGTCGTTCGTACCGAAGATGCTCGCACTCGTCTGTTGGAAAGCCATGTCTGAGATTACTGCACCTTCTACCGGCGCCATGAGCGCTGATCCGAGCTCGCGCTTCTTCGTGCACGAGCACCATCCGGAAAACGGCACACTGCTCGGCTTCTGGATTTACCTGATGAGCGATTGCCTGATCTTCGCCTGTCTGTTCGCGACCTATGCCGTTCTGGGCCGCAACTACGCAGGCGGACCGTCGGGCGCCGAATTGTTTGACCTGCCGCTGGTCGCGATGAATACCGCCTTCCTGCTGCTGTCGTCGATCACCTACGGCTTCGCGATGCTGGAATCGCAGCGCAACCGCCTGAGGAGCACGCTGGTGTGGCTCGGTATTACCGGCCTGTTCGGCGCAGCCTTCCTGTCGCTGGAGCTGTACGAATTCGCGCATCTGATCCATGAAGGCGCGGGTCCGCAGCGCAGCGGCTTCCTGACCTCGTTCTTCGCGCTGGTCGGCACCCACGGCCTGCACGTGACCTTCGGCATCGTCTGGCTGGTCACGCTGATGTTCCAGCTTGGTCGCCACGGCCTGATCCATGAAAACCGCCGCCGCCTGATGTGTCTGTCGATGTTCTGGCACTTCCTGGACGTGATCTGGATCGGCGTATTCACCTTTGTCTATCTGATGGGAGTCTTGCCATGAGCGAGCATCACAACCACTCTGCTCACGGTGATGAGCACGGCCACCACGGGCACGACGATCATGCCCATGGCAGCCTGAAGAGCTACGCGATCGGTTTCATTCTCTCCGTCATCCTGACCGCCATTCCGTTCTGGCTGGTGATGGGCAAGGTGTTCGACAAGTCGAGCACGACGGCATTCATCATCCTGGCCATCGGCGCGGTGCAGATCGTGGTGCACATCATCTACTTCCTGCACATGAATTCGAAGGCCGAGGGCGGCTGGTCGATGCTGGCGATGATCTTCACGATCATCGTGGTCGGTATCACGCTGTCCGGTTCGATCTGGGTCATGTACCACATGAATAACAACATGATGCCCAACATGGTCGATCCGACGCATGAGATGACAGGCTCCGACATGGCCAACATGTCAGGCAACATGGCGATGCCGATGCCGAAGAATCATCACAACATGCCATGACACGCACGGAGGAACGTGAGCGCAATGCGGTTTTGAACGAAACCGAAACGCGCCCGCGTTCCCGGACTGCGCGGCTGCTCCTGCTGGCTTGCGCGGTCTTCGCGTTCGCAGGCTTTTTCGCCTTAGGAACGTGGCAGCTGTACCGGCTGCAATGGAAACTGGCGCTGATTGAACGTGTCGATCAGCGCGTGCATGCGGCGCCGGTTGCCGCGCCGCCTCCCGCGCAGTGGCCGCAAGTTACTGCCGCTTCCGATGAATACCGCCACGTGCGCGTGACGGGTGTTTTTCTCCATTCCCTTTCTACCCGCGTGCAGGCGGTCACCGAGCTTGGCGGCGGTTACTGGCTGTTGACGCCCTTGCGCACTGCGGACGGCGTGGTGCTGGTCAACCGCGGCTTTGTGCCGCCGGATGCGCCAGTCGACAGGGCCGCTCCGGACAGCCCGACGGTCACCGTGACAGGCCTGCTGCGCATCAGCGAGCCCAAAGGCGGCTTCCTGCGCGACAACGATCCTGCGCACGATCGCTGGTATTCGCGCGACGTCCAGGCGATCGCGCAAGCGCGCGGGCTGTCGCAGGTCGCACCGTATTTCGTCGATGCCGACGCGAAGCAGCAAACGCCGGCCGAACCCGGTGGCGTGCAGCCGGTTGGCGGCCTGACCGTCATTTCCTTTCACAACAATCATCTTGTTTACGCCCTGACTTGGTATGCTCTCGCCTTGATGGTGGCCGGTGCCCTGGTGTGGATCCTGCGTGAGGAGCGAAGGCTGCGCCGCGAAGCCCGTCGCCCCGATTGAATCAAGCGAGAAGGTGAACATGGCGAGCAACCTCGACATGCCGGCGCGCCCGGATGCCAGCGAAAGCCGCTGGTCGACGACCAGCGAGGTCGAAAGCGCGGCCGGCCACAAGAACATGCAGCAGCTGATCCAGATGCGCTGGATCGCGGTGGTTGGACAGATCACCACCATTGCGGTGGTGACCTACGGTTTCAACATCGACCTGCCGGTCAACTACATGCTGCAGGTGCTGGCCTGCCTGATCGCCTTCAACCTCGGCAGCCAGCTGCGCTGGCACGAAGTGCGCGTCGTCACCAACAGCGAATTGTTCCTCGCGCTGCTGGTCGACGTCGCGATCCTCACCGCGCAGCTGTACCTGAGCGGCGGCATCCGCAATCCTTTCGCCTTCCTTTACCTGCTGCAGGTCATCCTGAGCGCGGTGCTGCTGGAAGCATGGTCGACCTGGACCATCGTCGGCATCACCAGCCTTTGCCTGGCGGGACTTGCGCTGTTCTCGAAACCACTGGCATTGCCGCCCGGCCACGAGGACGGTTTTCTCGGCCTCTATGTGCAGGGCATCCTGATCTGCTTCGCCTTCAACGCCATCCTGCTGGCCGTGTTTATCACGCGCATCGGCCGCAATTTGCGCGCGGGGCATGAACAGTTGTCGAATCTGCGACAACGCGCCGCCGAGGAAGAGCACATCGTGCGCATGGGTCTGCTTGCTTCGGGGGCTGCACACGAACTCGGCACGCCGCTGGCGACGTTGTCGGTGATTCTGGGCGACTGGAAGCGCATGC
>DATMTZ010000116.1:0-3625 GCA_035563975.1 Oxalicibacterium sp.
GGATTCGCCATGAAAAAAGCCTCGCATTGCGAGGCTTTTTTATCGACAGTGCGGATGATCTTCAGACGCCGAGCAATTCCACTTCGAAAATCAGCGTCGCGTTCGGCGGAATCACGCCGCCTGCGCCGCGTGCGCCGTAGCCGAGCGAAGCGGGGATCGTCAGCACGCGCGTGCCGCCGACTTTCATGCCTTGCACGCCTTCATCCCAGCCCTTGATCACGTGGCCGGCACCGAGCGGAAAGGCGAACGGGTCGTTGCGGTCCTTGCTGGAGTCGAATTTCTGACCGGCGCTGCCGTCCGGGTTTTGCAGCCAGCCGGTGTAGTGCACGGTCACGTAGTTGCCTGCCGCAGCTTCCGGGCCGTCGCCGACCACCTTGTCTTCGTATTGCAGGCCGGAGGATGTCGCGATGCTTGCCATGTTGATCCTTTGAAATATGAGTGAGTCGGAGGGATGCGGCGATTGTAACAGTTGCGTCCGTGCGAGGCATGCGGTCCGCGCTGTAAAATTCCTACTTGTCTTGTGCGCGGCGCAGATGTGCGCCGTGCTGTTTTCAGAGGATGTCCATGCGTTCAATCGTGGCCGCGTTCGGCAGGGCGCTGCTGTCGCAACTGCGTTTCCGGATGCTGATGCTGACCGCGCTGCCTTTCCTGTTCTCCGTGCTGATCTGGGGCGTGGTGCTGTGGTTTGCGCTGCAGCCGATGGCGAACTGGCTGCACGCCTACTTCATCGAGCACGATCTGTTTTCCACCGCCGGCGGCATGCTCGATTCGATCGGCATGGGCGCGATCAAGACCATCCTGGTGCCGCTGATCGCGATGTGGGCGCTGCTGCCGCTGATGATCATTACTGCGCTCATCTTTGTCGGCATGATCGCGATGCCGGTCGTGGTGCGACACGTCGGCAGCAAGCACTATCCCCGGCTGGAAGCGCGCAAGGGCGGCAGTTTTTTCGGCAGCCTGTGGATGTCGACTTCGTCCTTCTTCGTCTTCCTGGTGCTGTGGCTCGCCACGCTGCCGCTGTCGCTGTTCCCGCCGCTGACCTTCATCGTGCAACCGCTGCTGTGGGGCTGGCTGACTTACCGCGTGATGGCGTATGACGCGCTGGCCGACCATGCCGACGCGCAAGAGAGGCAAACCTTGTTGCGCGCGCATCGCTGGCAATTGCTGCTGATCGGCGCCACCACCGGCGCCCTCGGCGCATTGCCGACGCTGCTGTGGCTGGGCGGCCCGTTGTCCTTCATCTTTTTTCCGTTGCTGGCTGCGGTGGCGATCTGGCTGTATGTGCTGGTGTTCATCTTCACCGGATTGTGGTTCCAGCATTACTGCCTCGACGCACTGACGCGCCATCGCGCGCAGCGCGGCGAACTGCAGCCCGTTGCCGCCCTACCCGAAACGCGCGACACCGGCACGATCGAATAGCGTCCGGTGCGATGCGCGGCGCTCGGGCATAATGATCCGATCTTCCCGCATCGCATTTCCACATCATGGCATTCGGTCTGATCATCATCGGCGACGAAATTCTTTCAGGCAAACGCGCCGACAAGCATTTTTCCAAGGTTGTCGAACTGTTGCAGGCGCGCGGTCTGGCGCTGTCCTGGGCCCAAGTGATCGGCGACAATCGCGCGCGCATCACGGCGACCCTGAAGCACAGTTTCGCCAGCAACGACATCGTGTTCAGCTGCGGCGGCATCGGTGCCACGCCTGACGATCACACGCGGCAATGCGCCGCCGCTGCGCTCGGCGTGCCGTTGCTGCTGCATCCGCAGGCAAGGCAGAAGATCGAAGAACGCATGCGCGATATGGCGCGCGATGCAAACCAGGCGCTGGACACGCAGCATCCCGATCATGCGAACCGTCTGAAGATGGGCGAGTTTCCGCAAGGCGCGGACATCATTCCGAATCCGTACAACAAGATTCCCGGGTTTTCGATCCGGCACGGCGAAGGGACGCATTACTTCGTTCCGGGTTTCCCGGTAATGGCGTGGCCGATGATCGAATGGGTGCTGGATACCCACTACAAATCGCTGTTCCATCGGCAGCCTTATCTGGAGAAATCGGTGCTGGTGTACGGGGCGATCGAGGCCAGTCTGACGCCGATGATGGAAGAACTCGAAAAAGAGTTTCCGTTGGTCAAGGTATTCAGCCTGCCGAATGTCGGTGATGCGCAGACGCGTCGGCACATCGAACTCGGTGTGAAGGGCGAGCCGGCGCAGACCGCAGCAGCTTTCGAACGCATGAAGGCAGAACTGCAGGGGCGGCGGCTCGAAATGGAAGAACAGCAGTAAATTCCATGCAGAATACCGCATGGTTGTTGCAATGCAGTATTCGATTTGTCGAGCGTAACTATTGTCCATCAGAAAATAGATTAATGAAGAACGCTAACTACCTAATTCTTTGCGTTTTTTATGATATTTGCTACACTGCGGCAATATTTGTACGCACCGGAGACCGCAGATGCTGAAGTCCGCGCTGGGAATCGCCCTCTCTTTTCTGATTTTTTTCCATATTCCCTGCGCGCAGGCCGCTGAGCCGGCCGGCACCTCTGCGAACACCCCATCCAAGACTGCCAAGTCGACCGTCAAGAAATCCACCACGCACAAGGCCAAGCGCAAAAGCGCAAGCGTCGCCTCGCGCCGCGGCGTGTCGACGCCAACGCGCAAGAAAGCCCGCGCCCTGCAGGCCGCTTCGCTGAACTCGCGCGAAAAGCTGGTGAAGAAAGTCGTCGTCGTGCATGGCAAGCGCAAGGTCGTCTACCAGCGGCAGGCGAAGCCGGCGATTCCCGCTGTGCCGCCGGTCATGACCGCAGGCGACCTGGCCGGCCTGAACATGACGCGCGATTCGCTGGCGCTGGCGTCCAACGTGGCGCTGGTGATGGATGAATCCACCTCGCAGGTGCTGTTGGAGAAGAATGCCAACGTGGCCTTGCCGATCGCATCGATCACCAAGCTGATGACCGGCATGGTAGTGGTGGAATCGCACCAGGACATGAACGAGATCATCCAGGTCACCGATGAAGACGTCGACCGCCTGCGTTACAGCTCGTCGCGTCTGCGCGTGGGATCGAAGCTGCCGCGTTCGAAGATGCTGCACATTGCGCTGATGAGTTCCGAGAATCGCGCCGCGTCGGCGCTGGGGCGCAACTATCCTGGCGGCCTTCCGGCCTTCGTGGCGGCGATGAATGCGAAGGCGAAAGAGCTCGGCATGACCAGCACGCACTATGTCGACTCCACCGGCTTGTCCAGCCAGAACGTTGCCAGCGCGCGCGACCTCGCCAAGCTGTTGCTGGCGGCATCGCATCACCCCATCCTGTGCCAGTACACGACCGATACCAAGTACGTGGTGGAGCCGGGCGGACGCGCGCTGCAATATGCAAATTCGAATCGCCTGGTCAACAATCCGGACTGGGAGATCGGCATCCAGAAAACCGGCTTCATCAACGAGGCGGGCCATTGCCTGGTCATGCAGGCCAATATCGACGGCCGCTCGGTCGTGATGATCTTCCTCGATTCCAAGGGCAAGTATTCGCGGCTGGCGGACGCCAAGCGCATACGCAAGTGGCTGGAGAGGAATCCGGCGCCGCAAAACATTGCGGCGAACGCGCGTCGTATCAGGGATGATGCGAACC
>DATMTZ010000117.1:0-4384 GCA_035563975.1 Oxalicibacterium sp.
ATCCAGACGGTGCTCAAAAATGATGTGGCCGCTATTATCCGTCGGCACGCCGCCGCCCGTCTTTTTTATGTGATCACGTCCCCCTTTGGCTCCTGCCTCCCGACTCATTCACGACGGAGCCTGGGCAGGACAGCCGCTTCCAGTCATCGCGAAAGCGAAAGGCACTGTGCGCTGCTTGGAAAATTGGCGTGGATGAGATACTTCGGATGCAAGCGGCCGAGTTCGGCTATTGGCGGCCGGCGCGACCTTCATTCAAGGTAGCTTGCTCTGTGGGGAATCTCGGAACAGCATCACGCGTAGGTGTCGACGCCGCCGCTTACCGGCGCGCCTGGTTTGCTTGCGCCGATACGAACAGCGAGCTTCGGTGCTTTCACGGCATCCGGCACCGCTTCACCTTTTTGTCCCCTGCGTTCCAGCTCGGCGATCTGTTGCTCCACCAGCTGGATCTGCACTTGCAGTAGTTGCTGCGCTTGCTGTTTCAGGTTCGCATCCATGCTGTCGTCCTGCGCCAGCTCCTTCACGAGTTTCAGCAACTTGTTCAGCTTTGTCTTGAGCGCAGCCAGATCTCCGCCGCCGCTGTTGGCGGATGCGAGTTTCGTGATGAATGAGGTGTTGACGCTGCCGACAGCCATGACGCATTCCCGGTGTTTGTCATGGCTGTAGCGGCTGAATTGAAAAAAACTTAAGCCGTTGGGATTGTTCGCACACCGCATGCGGTGCGGCGAACGTTAGCTGACTACTTCAGGCTGATCACGCCGCAAGCGAGCCGCTTGCCCGAATTGCCCGACGGCTGGCTGGCGAAGTCGTCCGGATCGGCGTGCACGATGACGCTCTTGCCGACGATGCTGTTGACCGCCGTATCGTTCAGGCTGATCTGGGTGCTCGGCACGGTGACCTGCAATGTGGCGGTGCCGTCAGCTTGCGCGATGATGTTTCCCAGGTCGCCGGCATGGTGTGCCGGGGTCATCGGGCCGCCGTGCAATTTGCCGGAAGGATTGAAGTGGCCGCCGGCGCTCTGGCCATCCGGCGAACTGCAGTCGCCGCGCTCGTGGATATGAATGCCGTGTGCGCCCGGGGCGAGATTGCTGAACCGTGCGTCGACCACGACCTTCAGACCTTTTTGCACAAAGCTGACGGTGCCGTGCGTTGCATTGCCTTGCGTTGGCTGCAGCGTGGCCACGGCAATGCGCGGCGAACCGCTCATGCTGGCGCAACCGGCAAGAAGAAGGGCCGAACATAGGGAGAGCGGGCAGGCGCGTGTCAGCAAGCGTTTCATTCTGGTTCTCCTGGATGTCTTGACTCCACGAGGGCGGAGCCGATAAAGCATGCCGCAGAGGTGCTGTCAGGCAAGAATCTCTGCGCTTTCAGATCAGACCGGTGTTGCGGCCGTTTGTTCGGTTGGCGATGGAACGAATAGCGCGATCGGTACTGTGCGGCGACGGCCTTGCGGGTTTTCGTCTGTATTCTCAATCCATCAGACTGGCCAGGTCTTTGGCCTGAACCGGTTTCACCAGGTGATGCTCGAAGCCGGCAGCCCGGCTTTTACGCTTGTCGGATGCCTGGCCGTAACCGGTCAGCGCAATCAGTCTGCACGGACTGCCGTTCAGCTGCGCACGCAATTTCTCCGCAAGCTCATAGCCGTCCACGACGGGCAGGCCGATGTCCAGGATCGCGATATCGGGACGGAATTGCCGCGCGGCCGACAGCGCGGTCAGCGGTTCGTGGAACACCTGGACAATATGCCCCTGTTGCGTGAGAAGCTGTCCCAGTGCGCCTGCGGCGTCGGCGTTATCGTCGACGAGCATGATGCGGCGGCGATTCGGTGTTTCTGTTTCGGCGGCCGGTGCGGATGCCGGCTCGGCGTCGCGCACCGGCAGTTTTCCGGCGGGCAGGCGCACGATGAACTCGCTGCCCAGGCCTGCGCCATCGCTGCGCGCTTCAACGCGACCGGTGTGCAGCTCGACAATGTTCCTGACCAGCGCCAGACCGATGCCCAAGCCGCCCTCCGAACGGTCGATGCCGCGGTCGCCCTGATAGAACAGATCGAAGATATGCCCGATCATTTCCGGCGCGATGCCGATACCGTTGTCCTTGACGCGGATCTCGACTTCGTCGTTGTCTGCGGCAAAGGCCGACAGCAGGATCGTGCCACCCGCGGCGGTATAGCGCGCGGCATTGGTCAGCAGGTTGGAAAACACTTGCGCGAGGCGGACAGGGTCGCCATCGATGTGGAGCGACGGCGCAATGCTGGTCTCGAGTCGATGCCGGTGCTGTTCGAGCAGCGGGCTCGCAATCTCGATTGCCTTGGCGACGAGCTGCGACATGTCGACGCGCTCGATTTTCAGGTCGATCTTGCCACGCGTCAGGCGTGCAATATCGAGCAAATCATCCACCAGGCGAACCAGATGATCGACCTGACGCTTGATCAGCCGCTGCTCGCGCTCGGTGCCGGTGTCGCCGCGCAGCCGCATCAGTTCCAGCGCTGTCACGATTGGCGATAAAGGATTGCGCAGCTCGTGACCGAGCATGGCGAGGAATTCATCCTTGGTGCGGTTGGCGCGCATCAGCTCCGCCAGCAGCAGCTCGCGCTCCTGAGAAGCGTATTCCAGCGCCTTGCGCGCCAGCACGTGCTCGGTGATGTCGGTGGCGATCAGGATGACGCCTTCGACGGCGCCTTCATGGACCGGCAGCGGCTCCATGCCGAAGGTAAAGAAGCGTTCGGCGGGCGAGGCGTTATTGCATGCGATCACGAGTGGCAGCTCCTCGACCGTGCATGTCTTGCCGGTCGCCAGGACCTTGCGCAGGCAACGCATGACTTCGCTGTCCCGCAGATCGGGAAACGCGTCGATGAAGGAGCGTCCTTCGAGGTCGCTTTGCCCCATCATCTCGCAATAGCGGCGATTGGCAACGTGAAATACCAGCGCCTCCTTCATCAGCAGAGCGGCTGCAACCGGCGCATGCCGCAGCATGTTGTCCCGTTGCGCCAGCGCCTGGTCGCGCTCGTACCTTGCCGTGGCGTCGCGCGTGAAGCAGCGCGTATACAACAATTCATCGCCCTTGAAGCATCCGTTCGAGCTGATCAGCACATGCTTGACGGAACCGTCCTTGCATCGCAGCGTAGCGGGTTCATCGTGGAGTGTGTCGCCTTGCTTCAGGCGTGACAGGATACTGTCGATGACCGGCTGGTCGGCGTGGAAATCGGCGATATGCCGGCCCACATATTCGTCCCACTCGTAACCGAGCAATTGCAATTCGGCCTTGTTTGCCCACAGGATCGTACCGTCCGCGCCGACCTGGTGCAGGCCCTCCGCGGCGTTCTCGATGAAATCGGAAAACTCGCGTTCCTGCAGCCGCAGGCTCCGTTCCGCCTGTTCGCGCCTATGGATTTCGGCTTGCAGCGAACGGGCCTTCTGCTCGATGGACGCCATCCACAATTGCGCTTCCTTCGACGCGGAGACGGGCGGCACGTATTCGCTGGAACCGGTATGGTCGTGCTGCTGGCAGACGCAGTGAAAGGCGTGCGCCGCTTCCGCCGTGGGAAACAGGCTCCACTGATAGCCGCAGAGAAGCGAGAACCGCGCGGTTTCTGCCAGTTCGTTCCACAGCTGTTCCAGCCGGATTGCTGCCTCGTACAGGCCGTCCCTGCACAGCAGCGACACCATCTCGCCGAATGCACGGGTCGGTTGTCCCTCTGCGCACGCCTGCCTGACGAGCGTGCCGACGGTTTCATCGAATCGTTGTGCGTCCGGCCAGTTGTCGCGCATGAAGAGCGCCAGCGTTTCTGCGGCGTCCAGCGCGATCAGTTTTTCGGGGGGATTGGCGCTCAGGCGTTCGTCGAGGTCGCGTAGATGGTCCGGGGTGGCGATGACGATGGCGACAGCCGCGCCGCCGACGAAGCTCGCCACCTTTTCGATCAGCGAGACCTCATCGTCATAAAAATGCACCGAGTGTACTGTTTGTCCGGACGCGGGCGAAACCGTCCCGCCTGTTTTTGCAGTCATCACGCGCTTTCGCTATGGCAGTCTATCCGCACTATATAGCGTAGTACGCCGCAAATCCGGTTCGCGGAAAATTAAACCGGCTGCGGATGCGCGATCGCCACCCGATTTCGTCCGCTGCGTTTGGCCTCGTACAGTGCCTGGTCGGCCGTGTGCAACGGCGCGGCAGCGTCAGTGCCGTGGTTCGGGCAGGTGGCAATGCCGAGGGGTGCGGTGACGCCGAGCTCGCGGCCGCCATGCTCGGCGCGCAGCGGCGATGCCGCTCCGGATGGCTTCGGCCCGGACAACTGCGGATGCCAGGTCGCATTCGGAAAGCACCAAAACCATTTCTTCGCCGCCAAAGCGGCAGGCCAGATCGCTTTCGCGGATATTCTGCCGGATTTTTT
>DATMTZ010000118.1:0-5866 GCA_035563975.1 Oxalicibacterium sp.
AAAAGGTCAGACTGATCCGTGACGCGCGTAGGTCACGTAGGCGTAATCAAAGCCGCCGGCTTCCGAATGATGCGTCTCGCGGGCGACTTCTTTCCACTGCTTGGGATCGATGGCCGGGAAGAAGGCGTCGCAGTCGAAGGCCTTGGCGATATGCGTGACGATCAGGCGGCTGGCTCCCGCCAGCGTGTCGGCAAAAATCTGGCCGCCGCCGATGATGAAGGCCGGCGCGTCGCCGACCAGCGCCTTCGCCGCCTCGATCGAGGTCACGGCTTCCACGCCGTCATGCTGCCAGTCCGCATTGCGCGTGATGACGATGTTGCGGCGGTTCGGCAGCGGGCGGCCGATCGAATCGAAGGTCTTGCGGCCCATGATGATCGGGTGGGCGGAAGTCGTACGCTTGAAGTGCGCGAGATCTTCCGGCAAATGCCACGGCAATTGGTTGTTGATGCCGATGCCGTTGTTGGCGTCGACGGCGACGACGATGGTCAGTTGTGCGGACATGAATGTGAATGAATGTTCAGACAGCCATCGGCGCGGTCAGCGGCGGATGATGAATGTAGTTTTCCAGTCGGAAATCGCTCGGGTCCAGCTTGTCCAGCCATTCCGGCTCGTACTTGCCGGTCACGGCGTAATCCGGAATGCGGTCGGAAATCACCAGTTGCGGCGCCGCATGCGGCTCGCGCTGCAGCTGCTCGTTCAGCATGTCAAGGTGATTCTCGTAGATGTGCGCGTCGCCGATGAAGTAGGTGAACCACTTCGGCTTGTAGCCGGTGAGCCGGCCGACCAGGTGCAGCAGCGCCGCGCCTTCCGCCAGGTTGAAGGGCGTGCCGAGGCCGATGTCGTTGCTGCGGATGTACAGGCACAGCGAGATTTCCTTCGTCGCCACGTTCGGCAGGAACTGGTATAGCAGATGGCAGGCGGGCAGCGCGATCGCGTCCAGGTCTGCGCAGTTCCAGCCGTGGAACAGGATGCGGCGGCTTTGCGGATTCTTGATGATGGTATCCAGGCAGTCGCGCAGCTGGTCGATCGCCTTGTACAGCAGCACCTTTTCCTTGCCTTCGTCCCTGACGGCGCCGACCACGCGGAAGCCGCGTTCCTGCGCGTGCTGGATCTGCGCCTTCTTGTCCGCCTCGATCAGCTTGTAGGCCGGCCACGCGCGCCATTGCACGCCGTATACCGGGCCGAGGTCATCCTCTTCCAGCCGATAGGGATTGGCCAGCCATTCGACATTCTCGTTGGCGTTCTGGTCCCAGACCTTGCAGCCGAGCGCGCGGAAATCCGCGGCGCTGCGCGAGGCGCGCAGGAAGCCGACCAGCTCGCCGATCACGGACTTGAACGCGAGTCGCTTGGTCGTCACCGCCGGAAAGCCGTCCTTCTGCAGGTCGAAGCGCAGCATCGCGCCCGGAATGCTGATCGTGCGGATGCCGGTGCGGTTTTCCTGCCAGGTGCCGGTGTCGAGCACGGTGCGCACGAGGTCGAGATACTGTTTCATGGTTATCCGTAGGTGGAAGGCACGGCGGGGCCGCGCCGAAATGGCCGTAGCGCGCTATTTTAAACGGAACCGTCCGGCTTCATTGCGCTGCACCGCTCAGGTTTGCGCGAACTGCAGCGCGGCGAGGCTGGCATACAGGCCGCCGGCCGCGACCAGCGTCGCGTGCGTGCCCGTTTCCACGATCTGGCCGTTTTCCATCACGATGATCCGGTCCGCGCGCTGTACAGTCGCCAGCCGGTGCGCAATGACCAGCGTCGTGCGGCCGACCATCGCGACTTCCAGCGCGCCTTGCACCAGGCGTTCGGATTCCGCATCGAGCGCGCTGGTGGCTTCGTCGAGCAGCAGCAGCGGCGGATTCTTCAGCAGCGCGCGGGCGATCGCGATGCGCTGACGCTGTCCGCCGGACAGCCGTACGCCGCGCTCGCCGAGGAAGGACAGGTAGCCTTCCGGCAAACGCTCGATGAATTCGTGCGCGGCGGCCAGCTTCGCGGCCAGCACGACTTCTTCATCCGTCGCATCCGCGCGGCCGTAGCGGATGCTTTCCATCGCGTTGGCGGAGAAGATCACGGTGTCCTGCGGCACGATGCCGATGGCGTCGCGCAGCACGTGCAGATCGAGTTCGCGGATATCGGCGCCGTCCAGTTCGATCACGCCTTCCTGCGGATCGTAGAAGCGCAGCAGCAGCTGGAACAGCGAAGTCTTGCCGGCGCCGGACGGGCCGACTATGGCAACGGTTTCGCCGGCCTGGATCGCCAGCGAGATGTTGGTCAGCGCCGGCGTCAGCGGCCGCGATGGATAGGCGAAGCTCACCATGTCGAGCGTCAGCGACGCGCCGTTGGCGCTGCGCGGCGGCAAGGGCTTTGGCTGTGCGGGCGAGACGATGGGCGAGCGTTCGGCCAGCAGCTCCAGCAGGCGTTCGGCCGCGCCGGCCGCGCGTTGCGCGTCGCCGATCACTTCCGACAGCGCGCCGAGGCCACCGGCCACGATGGCCGAATACAGGATGAACTGGCCAAGCTGGCCGCCGGTCATGCTGCCGTCGATCACCGCGTGCGCGCCCAGCCACAGCACGAACACGATGGCGCCAAATATCAGCAGGATGGCAAGCAGCGTCAGGAACGCGCGCGCCTTGGTGCGGCGGATCGCGGTGGCAAAGGCATGCTCGATGCCAAGGCCGAAGCGCTCGGCTTCCAGCTTTTCGTGCGTGAAGGCCTGCACGGTCGGCATCGCGTTCAGGATCTCGCCGGCCAGCGCGGAAGCATCGGCCACGCGGTCCTGCGAATCGCGCGACAGCGAACGCACGCGGCGGCCGAACCAGACGATCGGCAATACCACCACGATCAGCATGACCAGGATGATCGAGGTCAGCCGCGCGCTGGTGATGAACAGCATGCCCATGCCGCCGATGAACAGCAGCATGTTGCGCAAGGCCATCGAGACGCTGGTGCCGATCAGCGTCTGGATCAGCGTGGTGTCGGCGGTCAGGCGCGACAGCACTTCGCCGCTTTGCGTGGTTTCGAAGAATTGCGGGCTTTGCGTGACGACGTGCGCATACACCGCGCTGCGGATGTCGGCCGTGACGCGCTCGCCCAGCCAGGACACGCTGTAGTAGCGCGCCGCCGTCGCCACCGCCAGCACGCAGGCCACCGCGAACAGCGCGATGAAATAGGTATTGATGTGCGTGGTGCTTTGCACGCCGGCCGCGCCGAAGCCGAGATCGATCATCTGGCGGAAGGCAAACGGAATCGTCAGCGTGGCGCCGGCCGCCACCACCAGCGCCAGTCCTGCGAGAACGATGCGAATCTTGTATGGTTGCAGGAAGGGCAGCAGGCTGCGCAGCGTGGCCAGGCTGCCTTTCTGCATTTCTCTGGAATTCCGGGAAGTCATAGGCGATGAATGATCCTGCAAAAGCGGGTGTCGTGGTCAGCCGCCGCAGCAGATGCGGCATGGCGGTCTAGCTTAGCATCTGTAACCATTTGGCTCACGGCAACGAATGAAGACGAAAGGCGGCATGATAGCGCCATCGGCGCAGTCGCAAGCATGTTCGCCACGATGCGGGAACCGCTTGCGCGGCAACCGATCATATTGCGGATACAAAACCATAAGGGAGAGCAACATTGGCGCAGTTCATCCAATGCCTGGCAGGAAGCAATCAAAACGTTCACGATGAATTGATCGCGGGTCTCACCGCCGAACATCCGTTCATTTCGCCCAAATACCTGTATGACGCGCTCGGTTCGCGCCTGTTCGAGGCGATCTGCGAACTGCCGGAATACTATCCGACGCGCACCGAGGCAGAAATCCTGCGCGTGCACGGCAAGGACATCGCGGCCGCAATCGGCACCGGCACGACGCTGATCGATCTCGGCGCCGGCAACTGCAAGAAGGCGGCCAGCCTGTTCCCGCTGCTGCAGCCGTCGCAGTACGTGCCGGTCGACATTTCGGTCGAATTCCTGCGTGAAGCGGTGGCCAAGCTGCAGCAGGATTTTCCGGATCTCGATATCGCGGCCATCGGCATGGATTTTTCCGCTGCGCTGGAGCTGCCCGACGCGGTGCATGCGGACAAGCGCCTGTTCTTCTACCCCGGCTCGTCAATCGGAAACTACACGCCGGAAGAAGCGCTGGCCTTCCTGCGGCGCATCAAGGCGGCTTGCGGAGAAGAGGGCAGCCTGCTGATCGGCGTCGACATGATCAAGGGAAAGGTCGCGCTTGACGCCGCCTATGACGACGCGCTTGGCGTGACGGCAGCCTTCAACCTGAACCTGCTGCGCAACGTGAACCGCCTGCTGGGCGCGAACTTCGAAGTGCGCGAATGGCAGCATCGCGGCTTCTTCAATCCCAACATGAGCCGCATCGAGATGCACCTGGAAGCGACCACCAATCTCACCGTGTACTGGACGGACGGCGCGCGGCAGTTCGAACGCGGCGACCGCATTCATACCGAGAACAGCTACAAGTACACGCGCCAGGGATTTTCCGCCTTGCTGACGCAGGCCGGGTTTCAGCAGATCAACACGTGGAGCGACAACCGCAACTGGTTCACGCTGTTTCACGCCCGCTGAACAACCCGTGCACGGAACGCCGATCGGCGCGACAATGCGGCATGCCGCTGCAACCTTCACAAGGAAATCTTGATGAATGCCAGAATGGAACAACGCAATGCAGGCATCGCGCCTGCCATCGCGACGCACTACGAGCAAGTGCGCCAGCACTCGGTGGCGCTGGCTGCGCCGCTCTCCGCTGAAGATTGCTGCGCGCAGTCGATGCCGGACGCCAGCCCGATCAAGTGGCATCTCGCGCACACGACCTGGTTCTTCGAGACCTTCATCCTCGAACGCTTCGAGCGCCACTACCAGCCGCATCATCCAGCCTTCCGCGTGCTCTTCAATTCGTACTACAACGGTGTCGGCGACAAGCATGCGCGCGCCAAGCGCGGCCTGCTGACTCGCCCTTCACTCAGCGAGGTGCACGCATACCGGCGCGACGTCGACGCGCGCCTGCTCGATCTGCTGGCACGGCCGATGAAGGCAGAACACTTCGCGCAGCTCGCCACACTGGTCGAACTCGGCCTGCATCACGAACAGCAACACCAGGAACTGATGCTGACCGACGTGCTGCACCTGTTGTCCTGCAATCCGCTGATGCCCGCCTATTGCACGGCGACGCCGCAAGTTCGCCCGTCCGCCGCATCGATGCAGTGGCATGCGTTCGATGCCGGCATCGTCGAGATCGGCCACGATGGCGACGGCTTTTGCTTCGACAACGAATTGCCGCGCCATCGCCAGTTCGTCGAGCGGTACCAGCTCGCGTCGCGCCTCGTGACGAACGGCGAATACCTCGCCTTCATCGAAGCAGGCGGCTACCGCGATGCGTCGCTGTGGCTATCCGAAGGCTGGGATTGGGTGAACAGGGAAGAGCTGCAGCATCCGCTGTATTGGCAGCAAACCGAAGACGGCTGGCATGCATTCGGCCTGCATGGCTTGCAGCCGCTGGATGCGAATACGCCGGCCACGCAGATTTCGTATTTCGAAGCCGACGCCTACGCCCGCTGGGCCGGCGCCCGCCTGCCGACCGAGGCGGAGTGGGAGCATGCCGCGCGTAGCGAGAAAAGCAGCAAGAGCTTGCAGCAACTGTTCGGCGAATGCTGGCAGTGGACGTCCAGCGGCTACGCTGCGTATCCGGGTTTCCAGACGGCGGAAGGCGCGCTCGGCGAATACAACGGCAAGTTCATGTCCAACCAGTATGTGTTGCGCGGATCGTCATGCGCGACGCCGGAAGGGCATGCGCGCGTCAGCTATCGGAATTTCTTTCCGGCGACGGCAAGGTGGCAGTTTATGGGGATTCGACTGGCGCGCTAGGTATTGCGTCCGGCGAATA
>DATMTZ010000119.1:0-3357 GCA_035563975.1 Oxalicibacterium sp.
CGCCGCTGCCCTCTCCTGCTGCTTCGCTTCCTTGGCGGCTTTCGCCGCACGCTCCCGTTCGCGTTGCGCTTTCTTTTTAGCAACCTCTTCCTGGCGCACCTGCGCTTCCTTTACTTTCCTGTTGTACTTTTCGACATTTTCGGCGCGCTCCTTTGCATCTTCCGCCTCGTGCGCCTTACGCTCTTCCTCACGGGCCGCGTGATCATCCTGCCGCCGCGCGGCATCTTCGGCCCGCTTGCGGCGTTGCGCATCCTTGCTCACCGCGTCGTGCTCCACGTCCGCGGCCCCATCGTCCGCAGGCGCAGCACGCTGCGCGCGTTGCGCGGCGTCCGCTTCGTTCTCTGCCGCCTTTTCCGCCAGTTTGCGATCACGTTCCACCACTTTTGCCTTGCGCAAATAGGCATTGGCTTCCACTTCGATCGGACGCACAGCCGCAAGATCCTTGCGGCGGCGCTCGGTCGCCTTGTCCAGGCAGGCGGTCGTGAAGAATTTCGGATAGCAGGCCCGCTGCTCAAGCGCATAGCGTGCATCGATATGGTCGCGCGCCGCGTCGACCTCCTTCAGCGCATCCTTTGCCGCGTCCGGCGACTGGATCGAATCGGCGGGATAGCGATCGAGCAAGGGTGCCACTGAATAGTCGACCGGATCGACAGGCGCTTCGATTGCCGATACTGCCGACGTTTGCGCCGCGGCCGACAGCGACATCAGCAATGCGGCAGCGGCGAACGGCAAGATGACGCGAGAAGAATATTTTGATAGCTGTTTCATAGGTTTGTTATCCGGCTTGCCACGATGCGCCTTCCGCATAACGGCGGCCGGCTTCCATGTATTCAAGCGATTGCATTTCAGTCAGGCGCGACATTGCGCGCTGGAATTCCATTTTCTGCGAACCCGCCGTATACAACGCATCGATGCCGACATCGGCGGACAGCAGCAGCTTGATGCGGTGATCGTACAGCACGTCGACCAGCCAGATGAAACGGCGCGCCTCGGAAGACATCGCCGCCGACATCGCCGGCACGTCCGACAGGATGACGGTATGGAAACGGCTGGTGATTTCGAGATAGTCATTCTGCGAACGCGGGCCGCCGCAGAGCGTCGCGAAGTCGAACCATATCACACCGCCGGCGCGGCGGATCGCCCGGATCTCGCGCGTTTCGATACAGATGCGCGGATCGTCGTCGGCCGTTTCGGCAATGCGGTCGAAGGCGTCGCGCAGGACTCGATCGGCCTGTTCGCCTGCGGGCGTCAGATAAGCCTCGACCTGCGCCAGCGCGAGCTTGCGGTAGTCGTTGCCGCCATCCACGTTCAGGACCAGCAGCATTTCCTTCAGCAGTTGAATTGCCGGCAGCAGCCGGTCGCGATGCAGACCGTCGGGGTATAGCGTGTCCGGATGAAAATTCGAAGTGACGACGAAGGATACGCCGCGTGAGAACAGCGGCCTCAACAGGTTGTACAGGATCATCGCGTCGGCGATGTCGGTCACATGAAATTCGTCGAAACAGATCAGTTCATAACGCGCCGCGATGCGCGCGGCGACTTCCTCCAGCGGATCGGCAACGGCTTTCAGACTGTCGAGTTCGCGGTGCACGCCGCGCATGAATTCGTGGAAGTGCACGCGCGTCTTGCGCTCGACCGGCGCTACCGAATAAAAGCTGTCCATCAAAAAGGACTTGCCGCGCCCGACGCCGCCCCACATGTAGATGCCGCGCGGCGGCTGCGGCCGGCGGAGCAGGCGCGTCAACAGGCTGGCGCGCTGCGCCCGGTAAGCCAGCCATGCATCGTATAGCTTCTGCAGTTCGTCGACGGCCTTCTCTTGTACCGCGTCCGGCTGGAAGCCGCGTTGCGCCAGCGCCTGCGCATAACATTCGCGAACGTTCATGTGCGCGTCCATCCGTTCGGTGTTGTCGATGACCGGTTCATTGCGTTCCATAAAAAACGGGGCGAGCATGGCTCGCCCCTGCGTCCGCTGTCGCGGCGTCTACAGTGGATTCATGTTGACCACGATGCTGGCCGGATACCAGCCGTTGGTCGTGAGCGGAAAGCTCATTCCCAGTCCCATGCCGACATTGCCGCTGCCGCCGCCCATGCCGAGGCCGAAACTGGAACCGGTCGCCTGCGCATAAGGCGGCAGGATGAGTTCGGAGACCCGGTAACCGGCCTTCTTGCAGACGATGCGCAGATCGCCGTCGCCGGGGCCGACGTTCAGCGTCGCCGGCGTCACGACGTTCCACGATGCGCTGCGCGTGCTCACCGCGCACTGCGCATTGTCGATTGGCTGCCCGTTGCTGGTCGTCGTGATCGACACCAGCCCGTCGTCCGGATCCATGCTTGTGCAACCGGCCAGCAGCAGGACCGTCAATAATGATGCCGTGCGGATGCGCATGCCGTTCTTCCTAGAAATTCAGCGCGCGGCCATCGACCGCAAGCGCGGCTTCCTTCACCGCTTCCGACAGCGACGGATGCGCATGGCAGATGCGCGCGATGTCTTCCGATGAGGCGCGGAATTCCATCGCCACCACCGCTTCGGAAATCAGTTCGGAAGCCGTCGGCCCGATGATGTGCACGCCCAGGATTTCGTCGGTTTTCGCATCCGCGACGAATTTGACGAAACCGGTGGTGTCGCCCAGCGCGCGCGCGCGGCCGTTGGCCAGGAAAGGGAAGCTCCCGGCCTTGTAGGCAACGCCCGCTGCCTTCAGTTGTTCTTCGGTCTCGCCGACCCACGCGATTTCCGGCGACGTATAGATCACCCAGGGAATCGTGTTGAAATCGACGTGGCCATGCTGGCCGGCGATGCGCTCGGCCACCGCCACGCCTTCTTCCTCGCCCTTGTGCGCCAGCATCGGTCCGCGCACGACGTCGCCGACCGCCCAGACGTTCGGCAGGTTGGCCTTGCAATCGCCGTCGACATCGACAAAGCCGCGTTCATCGAGTTTCAGGCCGACCGCTTCCGCATTCAGCCCCATCGTATTCGGCACGCGGCCGATGGACACGATCAGCTTGTCGAAGACCGCCTTCTGCGCCGCGCCCTTGTCGTCGGTATAACTGACGGTCACGCCGCTCTTTCCGGCAGCAATCGCGCCGATCTTCACGCCGAGCTGGATTGCGAGACCCTGTTTGACGAACTGCTTGTGCGCTTCCTTCGCGACCTGCTGGTCGACCGCACCAAGAAAGGTCGGCAGCGCTTCCAGCACCGTCACCTCGGACCCGAGCCGGCGCCACACGCTGCCCATCTCGAGGCCAATCACGCCGGCGCCGATGGAGGATTACGCCAAACCCATTTTCAACGCGGCGGGCTTCGGCAGCGGACGCGTCACGGTCCGGATCGTCAATAATGATTCCTTCAACGCCTTCGTT
>DATMTZ010000120.1:0-6547 GCA_035563975.1 Oxalicibacterium sp.
ACTTCGAATACGACTCCTCGCTGGCCTTCATTCACATCGACGACGCGATGAAGATGTTCAAGCTAGCCGCACCGTCCGGTCTGCGCTTGCGCATCGCCGACATGCAACAGGCGCCGGAGGTTGCACTCGATCTGTCGCGTATTCTCAGCGGCGACGTACTGATCCGCGACTGGTCGCAACAGAACCGCAACTGGTTTGCCGCAGTGCAGACCGAAAAGCACATGATGTTCATCATCCTGACGTTGATCGTTGCAGTGGCTGCATTCAATCTCGTGTCCACGTTGGTGATGACGGTGACCGACAAGAAGGCCGATATCGCGATCCTACGCACGCTCGGCGCTTCGCCGCGCTCGATCATGAAGATCTTTGTAATTCAGGGCGCACTCGTCGGCTTGATCGGCACCGCGATCGGTGTGGGCTGCGGCGTGCTCATCGCACTGAACATCGACGTCATCGTTCCTTTTATTGAACACCTGTTTCATGTGCGCTTCCTGCCCAAAGATATTTACGTCATCAGCGAGCTGCCGTCCGACCTGCGCTGGCCTGACGTCTACACCATCGGCGGCGTGTCGGTCGTGCTGTCCTTCCTGGCGACGCTGTACCCGAGCTGGTCGGCGGCGCGTGTCAAACCTGCGGAGGCGCTGCGCTATGAGTGAACAAGTATTGGCCTGCCGCGACCTGGCAAAGACCTTCACGCAAGGAAAATACGCGGTCGACGTGCTGAAGGGCATCAACCTGGACGTAGTGAAGGGCGAGCGCGTCGCCATCGTCGGCGCGTCGGGTTCCGGCAAATCGACGCTGCTGCATCTGCTGGGCGGCCTCGATACGCCGAGCGAAGGTTCCGTGTCTCTGCTGGGGCAGGATTTCGCCACGCTGGATGACAGGATTCGCGGCGATCTGCGCAACCGTTCGCTCGGCTTCGTCTACCAGTTCCATCACCTGCTGCCGGAATTTTCCGCGATGGACAACGTCGCGATGCCGCTGATGATCCGCCGCGTGCCGCGCGCGCAGGCGCAGGAAGAGGCGAAGGCGATGCTGGCGCGCGTCGGCCTGGAGCACCGCGTCAGCCATCGGCCTGGCGAACTGTCCGGCGGGGAACGTCAGCGCACGGCCCTGGCGCGCGCGCTGGTGACGCAGCCGGCCTGCGTGCTGGCGGACGAACCGACCGGCAATCTCGATCGCCACACTGCGCAAAAGACCTTCGACCTGATGCTGGAACTGTCGCGCACGCTGGGCACGGCCTTCGTCATCGTCACGCATGACGTCGAGCTGGCCACGCATTGCGACCGCATCCTGCATTTGTCCAACGACGGATTGCATCCTTACGTGCATAGCTGACGCAATGTGGATCGATACCCACTGCCATCTGGACGCGGCCGAATTCGCCGATGGGTCGGATGCAGTGGCGCATGCGGCTGCGCAGCGCGATGTATCGATGATCGTGATCCCGGCAGTCGAATGCGGAAATTTTTCTGCCGTTGCCGGGCTGGCGCATCGCAACGGCAATTGCAGCTACGCGCTTGGCATCCACCCGATCTTCGTGCCGCAGGCGCAGGATAACGATCTGCGCACGATGCGCGAAGCCGTCGCCGCGGCGATTGCCGATCCGCGCTTTGTCGCCATCGGCGAGATCGGCCTCGATTTCTTCGTGCCGATGCTGACGACGCCCGAAATGCGCGACAAGCAAGCCTTCTTTTATTCCGAACAGCTGAAGATCGCGCGCGACTTCGACCTGCCGGTGCTGCTGCACGTGCGCCGCTCGCAGGACCACATTCTCAAACACTTGCGGCGCATCGCCGTGCGCGGCGGCATCGCGCATGCGTTCAACGGCAGCTTCCAGCAGGCGGAAACCTTCATCGACATGGGTTTCAAGCTGGGCTTCGGCGGTGCGATGACCTTCACGCGCGCCTTGCAGATACGCCGCCTTGCGAGCGAGCTGCCGCTGGAAGCGCTGGTGCTGGAAACCGATGCGCCGGACATTTCGCCGGCCTGGCTGCATCCGCAGCGCAACAGTCCAGAGCAATTGCCGCGCATCGGCGAGGTGCTGGCCGGGCTGCGCGGCACGGATGCGGCGTCGGTGGCACAGGCGACGCATCGCAACGCACTTGCCGCGATGCCGCGATTACAATCCTTGCTGACAGACCGCTTCACCTTATAAAAACAGAAGAACAGAAGGGGAGGACCATGCGCACGTCTTCGACGCGTCGCCGTTCGGCCACGCGCTCCGGCCATTACACTCGCTGAGCAATGCGCAGCGCCGTCATCGGCTTCGTCGTCGGCATCGCCTGGCTGCAGACACAGGCGGTGCTGCCATCCTATTCCATCCTGCTGCTGTTGATGCTGCCGCTCGCGCTTGCTGCGGGCGCGCTGTGTCGCCTGCGCGATCGTGTTGCCCGGATGATCTTGTTGACGGCGAGCGGTGTGCTGGCCGGTTCCCTCTGGGCGGCACTGGTCGCGCATCACGTGCTGTCGGAAGAATTGCCCGCCGCATGGGAGGGGCGCGACGTGACGGTGATCGGCACCATCGACAGCTTGCCGGACGCGTTCGAACGCGGCGTGCGTTTCCGTTTCCATGTGGAGCGGGCGCTGCCGGTTGACGGCGTCAGGCCGCCCGTGCCGTCGCGGCTGGCCTTGTCCTGGTATACCGCTTTCGACGACGGCGCAGCGCACGCGGTCGGCAATGTGCAGCCCGGCGAACGCTGGCGGCTCACGGTTCGCTTGCGTCGTCCGCACGGCAATGCCAATCCGTACGGCTTCGATTACGAAGCCTGGCTGCTGCAGCAAGGCATACGCGCCACCGGCTATGTGCGGCCGGACAAGGGCGAGGCCGGCAGCAACGCGCGGCTGGATGCCTTTGTCTTCAGTCCCGGTAATACCATCGCGCGCATACGCGGATGGCTGCGCACGCGGATAGAAACCGCCTTGCGCGATCAGCCGTATGCCGGCGTGATCGTGGCACTCGTCATCGGTGACCAGCGTGCGATCAGCCAGACGCAATGGACGGTCTTCAACCAGACATCGACCTCGCACCTGATCGCGATTTCCGGCTTGCACATCACGATGATCGCCGCGCTGTTCGCCGGCCTGACACATCTGTTGTGGCGCAAATCCTTCTTCACGCGCGCCAGGCTGCCGCTGATCCTGCCGGCGCAAAAGGCGGCCGCGATTGCCGGCGTCGCCGTTGCGCTGGTGTACGTACTGCTGGCGGGCGCGGGCGTGCCGGCGCAGCGCACGTTATACATGCTGACGGTGGTCGCGATCGCGCTGTGGTGCGGGCGGCTGACCAATGTGTCGCACGTGTTGTGTCTGGCGCTGTTTGCGGTGATGCTGCTCGACCCGTTGGCAGTGCTCGGTCCCGGTTTCTGGCTGTCGTTCGCCGCGGTGTCGCTGATCCTGTACGTCAGCGTCGGCCGCGCCTGGATGCCGCCCGATGCGCAGGCGCCGCGGACGGCGCGCTGGCGCGAAGCATTGCGGACGGCGGCGACTGCACAGTATGCGATCACGATCGGCCTCGTGCCCTTGACCGTGCTGCTGTTCGGCCAGGCGTCGCTGGTCAGTCCGATCGCCAATGCCGTCGCGATTCCGCTGATCGGCTTTGTCGTGACGCCGGCCGCATTGCTGGGCAGCGTGTTGCCGGCGCCGCTGTCGGATGGCCTGCTTCTCTCGGCGCATTGGCTGGTGGCGCAACTGGCGCATTTTCTTGCGTGGCTGTGCAATTTTCCGATGGCGGTGTGGAGTGCGCCGATTCCGGAAGGGTGGATGTTCGCGCTGGCCGCCGTCGGCACGGTCTGGATGCTGGCGCCGCGCGGCTGGCCAACGCGTTATCTGGGCGCATTCGCCTGGCTGCCGCTGGTGCTGCATGCGCCGGCCCATCCGGCGGGGGACGAGATGTGGGTGACGGCCTTCGATGTCGGGCAGGGCATGGCGCTGCTGGTCGAAACGCCGCATCACCGACTGCTGTACGACACCGGACCTGCCTATTCACCGGAGGCGGACGGCGGCAACCGCGTGATCCTGCCCTATCTGCGCGCGCGTGGCATCAATGCGCTGGACGGCGTGATCGTGTCGCACAGCGATAGCGACCACTCCGGCGGCGCGCTGTCGATCCTGACGCAGATACGGACGGACTGGCTGTCGTCCTCCTTGCCTTTCGATCACCCGATCGTCGCGGCAGCAGGCGCATCGCATCGGCGCTGCCTCGCGGGCCAGCACTGGGAATGGGATGGCGCGCAGTTCGACATGTTGCATCCCGGCGCGGCCAGCTACGACAGCAGCAAGTGGAAGCCGAACGCGCGCAGCTGCACGCTGAAGATCACGCTGGGCCGGCATGCCATCCTGTTGCCGGGCGATATCGAAGCGTTGCAGGAGGACGAGCTGCTCAGCGCGGATGCGGAGCGCCTGCATGCAGACGTACTGCTGGCACCCCATCATGGCAGCGGCACTTCGTCCACCTTGCCGTTCCTGCGTGCCGTCGACCCGCGGCTGGCGCTGTTCCAGGTCGGTTACCGCAATCGCTATCGCCATCCGAAACAGGAAGTCTACGCGCGCTACGGCACGCTCGGCATTACGCGCTTGCGCACCGACGTCTCGGGCGCCGTGATGCTGCGCTTTGGTCCGCGCATCGACGCGGCGGAATACCGCAGCCAGCATGCGCGCTACTGGTACGGACGTTGATGTCGGGCAAAGCCGTTCGTGCATGCTTTCCGCCTTTTAAAATCCGCCGGAAACGTCCAAGAACAAAACACCTTGGGGTATAATTTGAATTTCCCGCACGTGCCGTTCGGCACCAATTGCAATGACCAAGTTTGTATTCGTCACTGGCGGCGTGGTTTCATCCCTGGGTAAGGGGATTGCCGCCGCCTCTCTCGCTGCGATCCTCGAATCGCGCGGCCTCAAAGTCACTCTTCTCAAGCTCGATCCCTACATCAACGTCGATCCCGGCACGATGAGTCCGTTTCAGCACGGCGAAGTGTTCGTGACGGAAGACGGCGCAGAAACCGATCTCGACCTCGGCCACTACGAGCGCTTCATCAGCGCCAAGATGAAGAAGGTCAACAACTTCACCACTGGCCAGATTTACGAATCCGTGATCCGCAAGGAGCGTCGCGGCGAGTATCTCGGCAAGACGGTGCAGGTGATCCCGCACATCACGAATGAAATCCAGGATTACATCCATCGCGGCGCCGAAGGATTCGACGTCGCGCTGGTAGAGATCGGCGGCACCGTCGGCGATATCGAATCGCTGCCGTTCCTCGAAGCCGCGCGTCAGCTAAGCCTGCGCGCGGGCCGCAACGCGACCGCATTCGTGCACCTGACGCTGGTGCCGTACATCGCGTCGGCCGGCGAACTGAAAACCAAGCCGACCCAGCACAGCGTGCAGAAGCTGCGCGAGATCGGCATCTCGCCGGATGCGCTCCTGTGCCGCGCCGACCGCCGTATTCCGGACGACGAGCGCGCGAAGATTTCGCTGTTCTCCAACGTGCTGGAAGATGCCGTCATCTCGGTGTGGGACGTTGACACCATTTACAAGATTCCGCAGATGCTGGTGGACCAGGGCCTGGATCGCATCGTGTGCGAAAAGCTTGGCCTGTCGCCGCAGCCGGCCGATCTGTCGATGTGGGCCAAGCTGGTCCATACGCTGGAAAATCCAAAGCACAATATCACCATCGGCATGGTCGGCAAGTATGTCGACCTGACCGAGTCGTACAAGTCGCTGACCGAAGCGCTGCGCCACGCCGGCATCCATACCGAGAGCCGCGTCAACATCGAATACCTGGATTCCGAAGAGATCGAAGCCAAGGGCCCGCAATGCCTGGCCAAGTACGACGCGATCCTGGTGCCGGGCGGCTTCGGCAAGCGCGGCGTGGAAGGCAAGATCGCGGCGGCCCGCTTTGCGCGTGAAAGCAAGATTCCTTATCTCGGCATCTGCCTCGGCATGCAGGTCGCGCTGATCGAGTATGCGCGCCACATGGCGGGTCTGACGAAAGCCAATTCGACCGAATTCGATCCGGATACCGAACAGCCGGTGGTGGCGCTGATCAATGAATGGCAGAACCACGACGGCAAGGTCGAGCGCCGCGATGTGAATTCCGATCTCGGCGGCACCATGCGCCTGGGTGCGCAGACTTGCGCAGTCAAGCCGGGCACGCTGGCTGCGGAAATCTACGGCGACTCCGTGACCGAGCGTCACCGCCACCGCTACGAAGCCAACAATCACTATCTTGGTCGCGTGGAAGACGCCGGTCTGGTGGTCTCCGCCCGCACGCCGACCGAGTCGCGGTGCGAAATCATGGAGCTGCCACGCAAGGGCGACCACGCACATCCGTGGTACGTCGGCGTGCAATATCACCCCGAGTTCAAGTCAACGCCGCGCGACGGCCATCCGTTGTTCATTTCGTTCATCAAGGCGGCGCTGGCGCACCAGGCCGCAGCGGCGAAGAATGCCGCATAAGACAGGACGGCCTTCGCTGAAGGCCGTTCGCATGTCGGCTGCCGTGTAACTGTATAAAGAATTTAGCTGAGTTAGGAGAAATAGATGAGTGCAATC
>DATMTZ010000121.1:0-3454 GCA_035563975.1 Oxalicibacterium sp.
CTCATCATCAACTATGTGAAGCGCGGCGATACCGCAGGCACCTTCGTCTACAGCCATCACAGCTGGCAGATACGCTCGTTCTGGTGGTATTTCATCTGGGTGATCGTCGGCCTGGCGTTGTTCACGACCGTGATCGGCATCCCGCTCGCCTGGCTGGTGTGGAGCATTGCATGGATATGGAAGCTGTATCGCCTGATCCGCGGCTTGATCGATCTGAACGACAACAAGACGATGCCGTAGCGGCAACCGCAAAAAAGCATCCGCCGGATGCTTTTTTTATTCCTGCAAGGCGCCGAAGGCTTGCTCGATATCGGCAATCAGATCTTTCGGATCTTCCAGCCCGATATTGAAACGCACCAGTTGCCCCTGGTAAGGCCAATGAGTGCGCATTTTCTCGATGCGGTACGGCACGCACAGGCTGTGCGCCCCCCCCCAGCTGAAACCGATCTTGAACAGCTTCAGGCTGTCGACGAAGCGATCGGTCTGCGCTTCGGTGTAGCGCGGATCGAACAACACGGAAAACAGCCCGCCGGCGCCGCTGAAGTCGCGCTGCCAGACGTCGTGTCCCGGGCAATCCGGCAAGGCAGGATGCAGCACCATGCCGATTTCGGGGCGTTCCTTCAGCCAGTGCGCGACTTCGCGCGCCGCGGCATCGTGCGCCTCGAAGCGCAGCTTCATCGTTGGCAGGCTGCGCAGAACAAGATAGGCGTCGTCGGCACCGATGCCGAAACCGATGCGCATGTGCGCCAGCTCGACCCGGCGATGCAAGGCATCGTCGCGCGTGATCACGGCGCCCATCAGCACGTCGGAGCCGCCGGACTGGTATTTGGTCAGGGCCTGCATCACGATGTCGACGCCGAGCTCGAACGCGCGCAAGGCGATGCCGGCCGACCAGGTGTTGTCGAGCGCGACCAGCACATTCTTCGCGTGCGCGGCGCGGCAGATGGCCGGCAGGTCCGGCACTTCCATCGAGACCGATCCCGGCGATTCGGTCCAGATCAGTTTCGTGTTGGCGTGGATCATGTCGGCGATGCCGGCGCCGATCAGCGGATCGTAATACCGCACGGCGATGCCGAAGTCTGCCGCCAGCCAGTCGGCCAGTTCGCGATTCGGGTTGTAGACGTTGTCGGGGATCAGCACCTCGTCGCCCGACTTCAGGAAGGCAAAATCGACCAGCGCAATCGCGGCCAGCCCGCTCGGCGCCAGCCGGCAATGCACGCCGCCCTCGATTGCCGCCAGCCGCGCTTCGAGCGTGAAGGTGGTCGGCGTGCCGTGCAAGCCGTAGGTATAGCTGTCCTTCTGCTGCCAGTTGCGCGCGCGCAGCGCGGCGACACTATCGAACAGCACCGTGGAAGCGTGATGGATCGCTTGCGGAAATGCCGCGAACCCTTCCGGCGCAACATAATCGTTGTGGATCACTGCGGTCTGGAAGGATGGACGGTCCGGCATGCGATTCTCCGACGAGGTTGTTCTGATTATCTGGTGGACCGCACGGATGCTTTCCCGGTCGATGCGGTCTTCGTTTCCGGCGTCATGACGCGCAGCGTGAATGGCCGCGTGGTTTCGCCGTCGGCCGCGGTCCAGGTGCCGCTCACTGCATCGCCCTGCAGCTTGCCTTCCCAGTGGCCGGAAATGTCGGTGCCGTTTTCCGATTCTTCCAGAAACAGCGCGTCGCCTTCCGCGTCGCCAGCGACCAGGATGTTGGCCGAGCGGCCGAACACGAAATAGCTGCCTTCCAGCCCCTCGTCGGCGACCTCTTTCTGCCGGACGCTCAGCTGTACCTGCTGCTCGCCCAGCGTACCGCGCAAGATGACCGGTTTCGTGAAAGCCGGCGCGCGGCTTTGCACAACAGCTGCCTGAACCGGCGCAGCCGCCGGATCTGTCTGAACATCGGCCGCGTCCGCGCAGACGGATACAGCACACAGCAACAGCATCGTTAGCCGCATCATGCCTCGCCCCACAGGTCATGCGCATCGGCGGCGGTAACCTGCACGTCGGCGAACTCGCCCACTTTCAGGTTGCGGCCCGGCTCGAACGGCCGCTTCACGTAGACGACACCGTCGATTTCCGGCGCGTCTGCCGCGCTGCGGCCGACTGCATTGCCGTTCGGCTCCACCTCGTCAATTAATACGCGCAGCGTCTTGCCGACCTTGGCCCGCAGGCGCTTCGTCGAAATTTCTTCCTGCAGCAGCATCACGCGCGCGCGGCGCTCTTCGCGCACGTCTTCCGGCACCGCGTTCGGCAGATCGTTGGCGGTCGCGCCCTCCACCGGCGAATAGGCGAAGCAGCCGAGACGGTCGATTTCCGCTTCCTTCAGGAAGTCGAGCAGATATTCGAATTCCGCTTCCGTCTCGCCGGGAAAGCCGGCAATGAAAGTCGAACGGATCGTGATGTCCGGGCACAGCGCGCGCCATGCCTGGATGCGTTCGATATTCTTCTCGCCGCTGGCCGGGCGCTTCATGCGCTTCAGCACATCGGGATGCGCGTGCTGCAACGGCACGTCCAGGTAAGGCAGCACCCTGCCGGCCGCCATCGACGGAATGATCTGGTCGACGTGCGGGTACGGATACACGTAGTGCAGGCGCACCCACGCACCGTAATGTGCCGCCAGTTCGCCGAGCGCCTCGACCAGTTGCGTCATGTGCGTCCTGACCGGTTTGCCGTTCCAGAAGCCGGTACGGAACTTGACGTCGACGCCGTAGGCGCTGGTGTCCTGCGAGATCAGCAGCAATTCCTTGACGCCGGCCTTGAACAGGTTCTCCGCTTCCAGCATCACGTCGGCGATCGGGCGCGACACCAGGTCGCCGCGCATCGACGGAATGATGCAGAAGCTGCAGCGATGGTTGCAACCTTCGGAAATTTTCAGGTAAGCATAGTGCTTCGGCGTCAGCTTGATGCCCTGCGCCGGAACCAGGTCGATGAAGGGTTCGTGCGGCTTCGGCATGTGCGTATGCACCGCGTCCATCACCTCGCCCAGCGCATGCGGGCCGGTGACGGCCAGCACTTTCGGATGCACCTTCATGATGATGTCGTCGCCGTCGGCATCCTTCTTCGCACCGAGGCAGCCGGTAACGATGACCTTGCCGTTTTCGTTCAGCGCCTCGCCGATGGCGTCCAGCGATTCCTGCACGGCGGCATCGATGAAGCCGCAGGTATTGACGATGACGAGGTCGGCGCCATCATAGGACTTGGCGGTATCGTAGCCCTCGGCACGGAGCTGGGTCAGGATCTGTTCGGAATCGACCAGCGCCTTCGGGCATCCGAGGGAAACGAAGCCGATCTTGGGCGCTGCATGTGATGCGTTGGACATGGCAAAAACGATAAGGGGAAAGGAGGAGCGAAACGACGAAAAATCAGTCCGCTATTGTACCCTCTTGTCCCCTTCCGCCCTGGCAGACCAGCGTGAAAATCAGTTCGGCTTGTCCGCCGTACCGAAAGGAAAGCTGCCGAACAT
>DATMTZ010000122.1:0-5894 GCA_035563975.1 Oxalicibacterium sp.
GCCGCATGCGAACATGCGGCTTTTCGGATGAAAGCGGCCCTGTCAGGCTGCAAGCAGCTGGCGCAGCACGAAGGGCAGGATGCCGCCATGCTTGTAATAGTCCACTTCGATCGGCGTGTCGATGCGCAACAGTACCGGCACCTGTTTGGTTTCGCCGTTCTTGCGATGAATCACCAGCGTCAGTTCCTGCTGTGGACGGAGATTGCCTTCCAGCCCTTTCAGGTCGAAAGTCTCGTCGCCTTTGATGCCGAGCGTGTGCACGCTGTCGTCGCCGAGGAACTGCAGCGGCAGCACGCCCATGCCGACCAGGTTGGAACGGTGGATGCGTTCGAAGGAACGCGCCACCACGGCTTTCACGCCCAGCAGCTGCGTGCCCTTGGCCGCCCAGTCGCGCGACGAACCGGTGCCGTATTCCTCGCCGGCGAAGACCATGGTCGGCACGCCGTCATTGACGTAGCGCATGGCAGCGTCGTAGATCGACATCTGCTCGCCGCTCGGCTGGTGCACCGTGATGCCGCCTTCCACCCGCGAGCCGTCTTCCTTGGCCGGAATCATCAGGTTCTTGATCCGTACGTTGGCGAAAGTGCCGCGCATCATGATCTCGTGGTTGCCGCGGCGCGAGCCATAGGAGTTGAAGTCGGCCTTCAGCACGCCTTTTTCCGTCAGCCATTTGCCAGCCGGGCTGCTGTCCTTGATCGAACCGGCTGGCGAGATATGGTCGGTCGTGATCGAGTCGCCGAACACGCCGAGCGCGCGCGCACCGGCAATCGACGTTGCCGCTGCTTTTGGCTGCATGCCGAAATCCGCAAAGAACGGCGGCTCTGCGATATAGGTTGAGGTCGGCCAGTTGTAGACCTGGCCTTCAGCTACGCCGGTGATCTGTTCCCACAGCTTGCCGGGCGCGGTTTTCACCTGTGTGTAATTGTCGGTGTAGTTCTTGGCCTTCATTGCGAACTTCATCAGCTTGTCGATTTCCTCGCTGCTCGGCCAGATATCGCCCAGATAGATGTCGCGCGGCTGGCCGTTCTTGCTCTTGCCGCGGCCGACCGGTTCGGTCATCAGGTCGCGTGTGACGGTGCCGGCGATCGCGTACGCCACCACCAGCGGCGGCGAGGCGAGGAAGTTGGCGCGGATGTTCGGATGGATGCGCGCCTCGAAGTTGCGGTTGCCCGACAACACGGCAGCGGCGACGATATCGTTCTTCACGATTGCTTCGTTCATTGCCGGCGTCAGGTCGCCCGCGTTGCCGATACAAGTGGTGCAGCCATAGGCGGTCAGGCCGAAGCCGAGTTGCTCGAGGTAGGGCAGCAGGCCCGCGTCTTTCAGGTATTGCGTGACGATGCGCGAGCCGGGCGCGAGCGAGGTCTTGATGTGCGGCGAAACGGTGAGGCCGGCTTCCACCGCTTTTTTCGCCAGCATGCCTGCAGCCAGCATTACGCTCGGGTTAGAGGTGTTGGTGCACGACGTGATGGCGGCGATCAGCACATCGCCGTTCTTCACGTCGACGCCGTCGGCATTGGTATACACGGCGTCCAGGTCCGTGTCTTTCTTGTTGAAGCCGTTTTCGGCCACCGGCTTGACTAACAGATCGGCGAACTGCCGCTTGACGTGGCCGATCTCGATGCGGTCTTGCGGACGTTTCGGGCCGGCCAGCGAGGGCGCAACCGAGCCGAGATCCAGCGCGACCACGTTGGTGTAATCGATCTCGCCGGATTTCGGGATGCCGTACAGTCCTTGCGCCTTGAAGTAGGCTTCGAAAGCATCCACTTCTTCCTTGGTGCGGCCGGTGCCCTTGAAGTAGGCAATGGTCGCATCGTCGACCGGGAAGAAGCCCATCGTTGCGCCGTATTCGGGCGCCATGTTGGCGATCGTCGCGCGGTCGGTCAGTGAAAGCGATTCGGTGCCTTCACCGAAGAATTCGACGAACTTGCCAACCACTTTTTCGCGACGCAGCAGCTCGGTGATGGTCAGCACGAGGTCGGTCGCGGTCACGCCGCCGCGCAGCTTGCCGGTCAGGTTGACACCAACCACGTCCGGCGTCAGGAAGTAGACCGGCTGGCCCAGCATGCCGGCTTCTGCCTCGATACCGCCGACGCCCCAGCCGACAACGCCGATGCCGTTGATCATGGTCGTGTGCGAATCGGTGCCGACTAGCGTGTCCGGATAGTAGACGCCGTTCTTGTTATGCACGCCGCGCGCCAGGTATTCAAGGTTGACCTGGTGCACGATGCCGAAGCCCGGCGGCACCACGCCGAAGGTGTCGAAGGCTTGCATGCCCCATTTCATGAACTGGTAGCGCTCGTTGTTGCGCTGGAATTCCAGTTTCATGTTGAGATCCAGCGCTTTCGGTTCGCGGAAGTGATCGACCTGCACCGAGTGATCGACGACGAGGTCGACCGGCACCAGCGGCTCGATATTCTTCGGATTCTTGCCGAGTTTGCTGGCGACATTGCGCATCGCAGCCAGATCGGCCAGCAGCGGCACGCCGGTGAAATCCTGCAGCACCACGCGCGCAACGATGAAAGGAATTTCCTCGGTGCGGGCCGCGGTCGGCGTCCAGGTTGCCAGCTGGCGCACGTGCTCTTCCGTGACTTTGTTGCCGTCGCAGTTGCGCAGCACCGATTCCAGCACGATGCGGATCGACACAGGCAGGCGGGAGATGTTCACGCCCAGTTCCTTGCCGAGCGCCGGCAGTGAATGGAACGCGCCCTTGCGAGATCTGGAAATATTGAATTCCTTCAGCGTATTCAATGTGTTGCGTGACATGATTGCTCCTTCATACATTCAACCGAGATGGTTCGGCAGTGCCGCGATTCGGCGATACGCGGCACTGGATTTTCTTGTTGGCTTACTTCTTTTGCGCGAACAGTTTTGCCTGTTCCGGATCGCGGCACTCATTGGCGAGCTGCTGCCCCTTCTTGGAATCGAGCAGCATTGCCTTCGCCGGAATGTTGATCCATACCAGGCCGTACTTGCGGTTCTCGAAGCGGTTGGCGCCGGTCGTCGTGGCAATGCGGCGCAGGCGGTGCAGCTGGTTTTTCCAGCGGATGGCGATGTGCTTGTCGTCGTTCGGGTTCGTGTAGATCGTGATCTTGTTGCCGAGCTCGCAATCGAAGTCGATGGTGGTCGATCCTTCCAGGCTCATGGGCGCATCGTCGTCTTCGTCGTCGCCTGCTGCGATGACCGCGGGTGCGGCGGCGGCCGCTGCCTTTGTGGCCTTTTTCTTCTTCATTGTCTTTTTCACCGTTTTTTTAGGTGCCGGCGTCTGCTTCGCATTCGAAGTGTCCGGTTGTGCGAGAGCAGGGCAAGCGATGGATGCTGTTGCAGCCAGCATCAGTGCGCAGAGCAGTTTGTTCATCAATTTCATCTCCGGTTTGACCGTTGCACGTAGGCAAACGGCAGATATCGTTACAAAAGAGCGGCCGCGCCTTCCGGCAACGGGACGCCGCCGGAACGAGCGCGCTGCAGGATCGTCCAGTAATAGCGATAGCTGGCGCGGTCGTGCAGTTTGCCATTGTGTTGAATCGGGCCCCATTGCGCGGCTTGCGCCTGCGACAGGATTGCCGCTGCTTCGTTCACTTCGGACACACGCGGCGCAAAGGACTTGATGATCGGTCGAATCTGGTTTGGATGGATACTCCACATCCGCGTGTAGCCGCATTCGGCTGCGGCACGGTGTGCGTCGCTGGCGACGATCGACGTGTCGTTTATTTCCGTGGTGACATTGTGCGATGGCGTCTTGCCGTTTGCATGGCAGGCGGCGGCGATTTCCAGCTTGGCGCGCATCACCAGCGGATGGGTGAACTGGCCCGGCGAGCGCATGGCGCTGGCCGGAATCGCGCCGTAATGCGCTGAAACGAAATCCATCACCCCGAAGGACAGGCATTCCACCTGCGGCAGCGCGGCAATTGCATGCGCATCTTTCAGGGCGCCGTGCGTTTCGACCAGCACGTGCACGGGCAATTTGGCGCGGCCATGTTGCTTTGCATGGCGGTTGATCAGCGTGATCGCGCTTTTGACGTCGGCCACGCTGTCGACTTTCGGCACTACAAGGTACGCCAGGCGTTTTGCCGCATGCTGCAGGATGATGTCGATATCCCGTTCGAAGAACGGGCTGCCTACATCGTGCACGCGGGCGCCGATACGGCCGAACTTGTTGTCCTCGCCGTTCAGCAGCGCGCCGATCAGATGCGCATGGTCTTCTTCGCTGCCGTGCGCTGCACCGTCTTCGCAATCGAAGGTGATGTCGAACACCGGCCCCAGTTCCTGCTGCAGCTGCAGCGACTTGCGCATCAGTTTTTCCGAACCGGCGTAGTGATCGCAGACCGGTATCGAAACCGGCTGGAAGCTGCCCTGGAACAGGACTTCGGAAGGATGCATGGGACGGTGAGTGAAAAATCGGGAAGGGCGGAAGATGTCTCGTCCGCCCCGTAAGGATCAAGCCAGCAAGTGCTTCACGCCTTCGCGTTCTTCCATCAGCTCCTTCAGCGTCAGGTCGATGCGCTGCTGCGAGAAGGCGTCGATGTCCAGGCCCTGCACGATCTTGTATTCGCCGTTCTCGGTCGTGACCGGGAAGCCGAAAATGGTGTCCTTCGGAATGCCGTAGGAGCCGTCCGACGGAATGCCCATCGTGGTCCATTTGCCGTTGGTGCCGAGTACCCAGTCGCGCACGTGATCGATGGCGGCATTGGCAGCCGAGGCAGCCGAAGACAGGCCGCGGGCTTCGATGATCGCCGCGCCGCGCTTGCCGACGGTCGGCAGGAACACATCCTTGTTCCATACGTCGTCGTTGATCATGGCCTTGACCGACTGGCCGTCGACGGTGGCGAAACGGTAATCCGGATACATGGTCGGCGAGTGGTTACCCCAGACGCAGAGTTTTTCGATCGCCGCGACCGGTTTGCCGGTCTTGGCGGCCACCTGCGACAGCGCGCGGTTATGATCGAGGCGCAGCATCGCCGTGAAATTCTTCGCAGGCAGGTTCGGCGCCGACTTCATCGCGATATAGGCATTCGTGTTGGCCGGATTGCCGACCACCAGCACCTTGACGTTGCGCGAAGCGACGGCGTCAAGCGCCTTGCCTTGCACCGTGAAGATTTGCGCGTTGGCTTCGAGCAAGTCCTTGCGCTCCATGCCGGGGCCGCGCGGGCGGGCGCCGACCAGCAGCGCGACGTCTGCATCCTTGAACGCGGTCATCGCGTCGCTGTGGGCGGTCATGCCGGCCAGCAGCGGGAAGGCGCAATCGTCGATTTCCATCATCACGCCCTTCAAAGCCTTCTGCGCTTTTTCGTCGGCGATTTCCAGCAATTGCAGAATGACCGGCTGATCCTTGCCAAGCATGTCGCCGTTGGCGATGCGGAAAAGAAGGGAATAGCCGATCTGGCCGGCGGCGCCGGTAACGGCAACGCGCATTGGGGCTTTAGCCATGTGAATCTCCAGGAAATGTGAAATTGGGGAGCGGAAAACACCGTATCGCGCAATGATACAGTTGAATACCCGTTAAGTCAGCGAGGCCGATCTCATCGAATATCACGACGGCGGAAAGCTTGCGCAGGCGCTTCGTTCGGTGCGCGGAGTGTAAGGCGGGAAATGTTCTCCTGTCAATATGTATCATATGTCTTATATAAGACATAAAAACAAGATTTTTTCTGGACGGTGCGGGTTCTTTATGGTGAAATCCGCAACATGAATCCCGTTTCGCTCTCTTCTGCACAGCAGGCCGACGCGGCTGGCGCATCGCCGGCGCCGACCTTCAGTCCGCTGTACCGGCAGATCAAGCAATTGATCCTGCAGAGAATGCAGTCGGGCGAATGGCGCCCGGGCGAATTGATCCCGAGCGAAATGGAACTGGCGACGCGTTTCAACGTAAGCCAGGGCACGGTGCGCAAGGCCAT
>DATMTZ010000123.1:0-6699 GCA_035563975.1 Oxalicibacterium sp.
TAAGAAACCACGCTTTAGCGGCTTTATTGAAGGATTTCGTGAACTTGCAATGTAGGTGACGTAAAAGGCGAGACGCTGGTCGGCGACTTGCTGCGTTTGGCAAGACTTACTTATTCACAAAATCGTGATGTTGCAAAGCAAGATAAAAAAGTTTGTGTAGGTCGCGATTGTAAAAATATCGGCAAAATAAGACGTTGATTTAAAAGGACTTTATTTTTGCTTTGGTTTTAGGCAATTTGTTGAAACCCGCATCGCCACTAGGCTCGCACGCTGTCAAGAGGCGCTTATCAACAAAGTTGTCCACAGGCATTGTGGATAGTTTAAAAAGCACTTACGAATCGGGCAGTTAGCCGATTTTCTCAGGTAACACATGAGCTTCGTGGAACACTGCATACTCAAGGTCGCGCTGGACACGCCGCTCGATGTCTGCTTCGACTATGTCTGGAATACGACGGGCGGAGAGGGCGACAGTGCGCCGCGTCCGGGCCAGCTGGTGCTTGTTCCCTTCGGCCGGCGCGAGGTGATCGGACTGATCGTTTCGGTGGAGCAGACGTCCGAACTGCCGCTGGCCAGGTTGAAGCAGGCGATCGCGGTGCGCACGCAATTGCAGCCCCTGTCGCCCGCGTGGGTTTCGCTGTGCATGTTTGCGGCTGACTATTACCAGCGTCCGCTGGGCGAGGTCGCCATTCCAGGCTTGCCCAAGAACCTGCGCGGCGGAAAGCCGACCTCGCTGGATCGCGCGCTGAAGAAGCTGCAGAAAGCCGCGCCGCAGCACGACCCCGAGCCGGCCGCGACGCCACTACTGAATGCTGCGCAGCGCGAAGCGGTCGAGGCGATCGCCGCTGCGAGCGGCTTTGCCCCCATCCTGCTGCACGGCGTCACGGGCAGCGGCAAGACGGAGGTCTATCTGCAGGCTGCGGCGGATGTTCTCGCACGGGCGTCGGCGCAGCAGCGGCCGGCGCAGATCCTGATCCTGGTGCCGGAAATCAACCTGACGCCGCAACTGGAAGCGAACGTGCGCGCACGTTTTCCCGGCGTTGCGGTCGCCACGCTGCACAGCGGCCTCGCTGAAGGCGAGCGGATGACGCACTGGCTGGCGGCGCATCTCGGCCATGCGCGCATCGTGCTCGGGACACGGCTGGCAATTCTCGCTTCCTTACCGCAGCTGCAGCTGATCATCGTCGATGAGGAGCATGATCCTTCATACAAGCAGCAGGAAGGACTGCGCTACTCTGCGCGCGACCTGGCAATATGGCGCGCGCATCAATTGAATATTCCCATCGTGCTCGGCTCCGCCACGCCTTCGCTGGAAAGCTGGCAGCATGCGCAGTCAGGCCGTTACCGCAAGCTGGTGTTGCGGGAACGGGCGGCGAAAGACGCGGTGTTGCCGCGCGTGGGGCTGATCGATCTGGAGCGCAAGGCGCCGCGCGAGCAGGTGACCGAAGGCATCAGCGCGACATTGCTGCAAGCCTTGAAAGCGCGCCTTGAACGCGGCGAACAGTCGCTGCTGTTCCTGAACCGGCGCGGCTATGCGCCGGTGATTGCCTGCGACGCCTGCGGCTGGATCAGCAACTGCAAGCGCTGCAGCGCTTTCCTGGTCCTGCACAAGCGCGACCGGCGCCTGCGTTGCCACCACTGCGGCTGGGAACAGCCGATTCCGCGCTCCTGCCCGGATTGCGGCAACATCGATTTGCAGCCACTGGGGCGCGGCACGCAGCGCGTGGAAGAAAGCCTGCAGCAACTCTTTCCGCAGGCGCGCATCATGCGCATCGACGCCGATTCCACCCGCCTGAAAGGCAGCGCGCAAGCCGCGTTCGACACCGTGCACCGCGGCGAAGTCGATATTCTGGTCGGCACGCAGATGGTGGCGAAAGGCCATGACTTCCAAAACCTGACGCTGGTCGGCGTCATCAATCCCGACACGGCGCTGTTCTCGCACGATTACCGCGCCAGCGAACGGCTGTTCGCGCAGCTGATGCAGGTCGCTGGCCGCGCCGGCCGCAGCGCGCAAAAGGAAGCAGGCAGCGCCAGCGAAGTGCTGATCCAGACCCGCTATCCGCAGCATCCGCTCTACGCCGCAGTGCGCGCGCACGACTACGACCGTTTCGCCAACGATTTGCTGGAAGAGCGCCGTCAGGCCGGCATGCCGCCCTTCATGTACCAGGCGCTGCTGCGGGCAGAAGCGCGAGAGCTCGAAACGGCGCTGACCTTCCTGCACCAGGCCGCGGCATGCGCGGAGCATCCGGGCATCACGATCAACGATCCGATTCCGATGACGATGACGCGCGTGGCCAACATGGATCGCGCGCAGCTGCTGGTCGAATGCGCATCGCGCCCTGCGCTGCAAGCCTTCCTCAAAACCTGGCTGGCGCAATTGCGGGCGTTGAAGACGCGCGTGCGCTGGTCGCTCGAGGTCGATCCGGTCGACATCTGACGCGCACCCATGCGGCATTGCCGGGCAAAACATGATTCGTATACGAATGATTTGACATGAATTTATATGTCGCGTAGCATCATGCCCTTGTTCAAACAGGGAAATCAAAAACAGGAACATGTGAGTTGCCGTGATGCGCCGCGACAGGAGCATGCAATATCGCTACACTCGCGGTCATGACCGAGACCGTACAACTTGTTGCCGTTAATGATTCGATTCGTATCCTGCAAAGCGTGCGCCGCATTGCGCAATGCGTGGAACATCATTCGAAACGTCTCGCCGTCACGCACAACATCACATCGCCGCAACTGGTGGCGCTTCTTGCAATTGCCCAGCTGGGCCCCAGCACGCTGAAATCCATCGGTCGCGCGATTCAACTGAGCCCCAGCACGGTGGTCGGCATCGTCGACCGGCTGGAGGAAAAAGGCCTGGTGTATCGCCAGCGCGATACGCGCGACCGGCGCAATGTCTTTGTTGCCGTGACCGCAGCCGGGCAAACCATGCTGGCCAACGCGCCGTCGGCCTTGCCCAACGGTTTCGGCAGCGCTCTCGGCACCTTGTCCGAAGCCGAGCGCCAGACGCTGGTGGTGACGCTGGAACAGTTTGCGTCCTTGCTTGAAGCGAAAATACCTGTAGAGCCTGCGTAAGTTCAAAGAGGCGGCCACGCGCTGTTCCTCTTCAGCGCAAACCTGATTTCCCCTTTCGTTGACAAGTGTCGCTGTGGCCGTACCGTACCGGCTGCGGGGAGGCTTTTCTCGCAAAGGAGAAAGCATGACCGCACAAGCATCGGGGCCTGCGCCCCGCATCGTCCTGCGCAAGCCGTCGTCTCGCGACGGCGCCGCGCTGCATCAACTGATCGCGCAATGTCCGCCGCTCGATCTGAACTCGCTCTATGCCTATCTGCTCCTGGGTGAGCATCACGCCGACACCTGCGTGGTGGCAGAACTGGACGGCAAACTGGTGGGCGCCGTCACCGCCTATTTCCCGCCGGCGCAAACCGGCACGTTGTTCGTCTGGCAGGTCGCAGTAGCGCCGGCCATGCAGGGTTGCCGGCTCGCCTCGCGCATGCTGGACCACCTGATCGCGCGCTGCGCGACGCAACGACCGTTGCGCCATGTCGACGCGACGATCAGTCCGAGCAATGCCGCTTCGCGCACCTTGTTCGCAAGCATCGCCAAACGGCATGGCGTCGACATGACGTCCCAGCCGCATTATTCCGCCGCCGATTTCGGTGCGGGTCACGAAGAGGAATGGCTCTATCGCCTCGGTCCGTGGCCCCGGTAATCGGCATCAAGTCGGCATGACGCCGGTTCCATCAACTATCCAACCTGGAGAAGCATGATGCGTATATTCGATCGACTCGAATCCGAAGTGCGGGGTTACATCCGCTCCTTTCCCACCGTGTTCGCGAAAGCACAGAACGCAGTACTGACCGACGAGGGCGGCAGCACCTACATCGACTTCCTCGCCGGCGCCGGCACGCTGAACTACGGCCACAACAATCCGCTGCTGAAGCAGGCTGCCATCGACTACCTGATGGAAGACGGCATCGTGCACGGGCTGGACATGGCGACCAGCGCCAAGAAGCGCTTCCTTCAGAGTTTCGAGCAGTGCATCCTGAAGCCGCGCAGCCTGCAGTACAAGATGCAGTTCACCGGCCCGACCGGCACCAATGCCGTCGAAGCAGCGATCAAGCTGGCGCGCAACGTCACCGGCCGGCAAATGGTGATCTCTTTCACCAACGGTTTCCACGGCGTGACATTGGGCGCGCTGTCGCTGACCGGCAACCGCAAGTTCCGCGATGCGGCGGGCGTCGCGCTGAGCGACGTGCATCGGGCACCGTATTCCGGCTACTTCGGCATGGACGTCGACACCATTGCGATGCTGGAGAAACTGATCGCCGACCCCAGTAGCGGCGTCGATCTGCCGGCGGCGATCATCGTCGAATGTGTGCAGGGCGAGGGCGGCCTGAACGTGGCGGGATTCAACTGGCTAAAGCGGCTGGAACAACTGTGCCGCCGCCACGACATTCTGCTGATCGTCGACGACATCCAGGCCGGTTGCGGCCGCACCGGCACCTTCTTCAGCTTCGAGCCGGCCGGCATCAAGCCCGACATGGTGACCTTGTCGAAATCGCTGTCCGGCTTCGGCCTGCCGATGGCGCTGCTGCTGATGCGGCCGGAGCTCGACGTGTGGAAGCCGGGCCAGCACAACGGCACCTTCCGCGGCAACAATCTCGCGTTTGTCACGGCGGCCGCCGCGCTTGAGCATTACTGGCGCGACAGCGCGTTCCAGATAAGCGTGCAGAAGAAGGCGCGCGGCATCGAAGCTTTTCTCGACAAGCTGGTCGCCAACTATCCGGCCGCCCGACTCACGCGCCGCGGTCGCGGCATGATGCAGGGCATTGCCTGCGCCGACCCTGCGCTGGCGGACCGCATCACGTCGATCGCATTCCAGAACGGGCTGATTATCGAAACCTCTGGCGGCCAGGACGAAGTCGTCAAATTGCTGATGCCGCTGACCATCGAGCAGGAAACCATGCTGACGGGGCTCGATATCCTCGAGCATGCGGTCGCCGAGGCCATCAGCGAAGCACCACACACCATGAAACTGAACAAGGAGATCACCGCATGATCGTGCGCAAACTGAAAGACATTCTCGACACCGAACGCGACGTCAAGGCGCCCACCTGGTGCAGCCGCCGCCTGCTGCTGGCGGAAGACGGCATGGGATTTTCGATGCACCACACGGTGATCTACGCCGGCACGCAGACGCATATCTGGTACCGCAATCACCTGGAAGGCGTGTACTGCGTCGAGGGAACCGGCTCGGTCGAACTGATTCCCTCCGGCGAAACCTTCAAGATCGAACCGGGCACGCTGTACGCATTGAACCAGCACGATGAACACTGGCTGCGCGCGGAAACCGATTTGCACCTGATCTGCAGCTTCAATCCGCCGCTGGTCGGCGATGAGAAACATGACGAGAACGGCGTCTATGCGTCGGCCGAAGAATTTATAAAGACGAAAGCCGGCGCCGTGCGCGCCGAAGGCTGACGCGAAAGGGGAGAGCCATGCTGACGCAAGATATCTATCCGAGCAGGACGCACCATGCGGCGATCATCGCGCGCCAGGACCCGGTCCTGTACGGCGAGACGCCGCAGGAACGGAACATCGACCAGGCGCAGCGCGCGGCCTATGAAAAGAACGGGTTCTTGCTGGTGCCGGACCTGTTCACGCAGGAAGAGGTCGCCTACCTGTTCAACGCGATGCAGGCGATGCGTGAGGAGTTCACGCACGCCGGCCGCCGCGAAGTGATCGCCGAGCCGGGCAGCGGCGATGTGCGCTCGATCTTCAACGTGCACCGTCTCAACGAGGTATTCGCCAACCTGGTACGCGATCCACGCGTGCTGAATGTCGCTCGCGCGATCCTCGGCAGCGAGGTTTACATCCATCAGTCGCGCATCAACTACAAGCCCGGTTTCAGCGGCAAGGAGTTCTACTGGCATTCGGATTTCGAAACCTGGCACACCGAAGACGGCATGCCGGCCATGCGCGCTCTGAGCTGCTCAATCCTGCTGACCGACAACAGCGAAAGCAACGGGCCGCTGTTGCTGATTCCCGGCTCGCACCGGCATTACGTCTCGTGCGCCGGCGAGACGCCGGACGAGAATTACAAGAAGTCGCTGAAGAAACAGGAGATCGGCGTGCCGGACGAAGTACTGCTGCGCTACCTGACCGACATGGGCGGCATCGTGTCCTGCGCCGGCAAGGCAGGCTCGGTGGTGTTTTTCGATTGCAATACGATGCACGGCTCCAACGGCAATATCACGCCTTACCCTCGCAGCAACGTATTTTTCGTCTACAACAGCATAACCAACCAGCTTGAACAGCCGAAGGGCGGTTTGACGCCGCGCCCCGAGTTTGTCGCGGCGCGGGAAGGCATCGCGCCGTTGTCGCCGATGCCGCTGGCGACATGAAGCGTCAGGGGCGAATGTAATCGGGCAGCGACAGCGGATCGAAGTCGATCCAGTCGCCATCGATGATCTGGCCGTTGGAGCGCTCGAGGTTGAAGGCGCCGGTGCGGCGCAAGGTATCGAGCGCCAGCCGTTCTTCATCCGGCGTGCCGACGGCAATGCCGACCAGCATGCCGGCCTGGCGCACGTCCGGCATTTCCTCGACTTCATCAGTCTGCGACATCGATCCCATCAGCGAACCGGCATAGGCACCGACCGCGGCGCCGGTGACCGGTGCAACGGGCCCCAG
>DATMTZ010000124.1:0-6396 GCA_035563975.1 Oxalicibacterium sp.
TCAATGGCGTGGAACGCAGCCCACCCGGCGGCTGCGGCGATTGCTGGCCGGCGGCATCGCGCATCCAGCGGATCTCGTTGCCGGCGTACTTGCTCCACGTCAGCCCGGTCGTCAGCATCACGACGCTGATGAGACTCAGCATGACGCCGAAAAACGCATGCCATTGCGACCACCAGCGACGACGGCTCGCGTCGCGCCGCGGCAGGCTGTCGGCGAGGCGGCGCGTCCACCACAGCCAGATGCCGGTCAGCAGCATCACCATCAGCCAGCTGGCGGCCAGTTCGATCATCCAGCGCCAGCCCTCGCCTTGCAGCAGCGATGAATGCAGCTTCTTGCTCCAGGCGCCGAATCTCTCTTTCGCTGCAAGCGTGCCGAGAACCTGCGCAGAATACGGATCGACATAGACCGTCGTGCCGATCGCATCCGCGACCCACGGCGACAGCGGCGCCGAAGGCATCGCACCGTGCATCGCGTGCCCTTCCATCGACGATCCAGGCCGCGGCGGGATGAACAGGACGCGCACGCTGTCTTCCGCGCGCCACGCCGGAAAGACCGCGCTCAGGCTTGCACCGTGCGGCATGGCGTCGCGCGCCGCATCGACCGCGTCGTCCAACGGCATGCGCTCGCCGCGCGGCTGCACGCGATCGAGATGGGCATACAAGTGCTGTTCGATCTGCGGCGTGAAGATATACAGGATGCCGGTCAATGCAGCGACCAGGGCGAACGGCGTGGCGATCAGCGCGGCCCAGAAGTGGATGCGCCACAGCAGGCTGCGGCGGCGCGCGGTCAGCGAGGTATCGATAGCGGGTTTCATTGCCATCAGTACTTCAGCTCGATGCCGGCAAAGATCGAACGGCCGTCGCCTGGATAAAACTGTCGGCTATCCATACCCTTCGCATCAGCGACAACACCCGTGGTCGCGGCATACGTCTTGTCGCCGAGATTTCTTGCATCGACGAACCAGGAAAATTTGGGACTGACCTGCTGCCCGAATTTCAAGCCGTACACGCTGTAACCGCCTGCCTGCAAACTGTTTGCGTGATCGATCCAGGTGGAAGAGGCGATCTGTACATTCGGCCCGATATAGAAGCCATGTCCCGGCCTGAACAGGATTTCGGCCTTGGCGACCTGGCGCGGCACGCCGGCCAGCTCGTTGTCACCGTAGACTGCATCACCATCGAAGCGGAAATCATTCAGCAGGTAGTTGGCGCGCATCGTCCAGCGCGAACCGATGTTTGCTTCCAGGCCTGCTTCTATGCCTTGATGAATTGCCCTGTCGGCGTTCACTGTGCCAAGGGCGACGCCGCTCGCGTCATTCAATGCGAGCAACTCGTTCTTCACGCGAGCGCGATACAACGACACATCCCAGCGCACGTCGCCCCAGGATTGCCGCTGCAATCCGCGCGTGCCGATTTCAATTGTCGTCGCGCGTTGCGCATCGACCGGCGTTACGTCAGGGCCGCCTGTCAGCTCACTAAAGGTTGGTGGTTCGTAACTGCCGCTGACATTGCCGTACACCTGTACGTCTGGCGACAGTTCATGCAGCAAGCCGATTTTCGGTGACGTATGGCGATAGTCGCGATTAACGCTGGTGTTGACCTCTGTAGGCGCGACAAACTTGTCATCGAGATCGCGCTTGGATTCGGTGATCTGAGCGCCAAGCACGAGGGCCGTCTTGGGAAGGAAGTAGTACTGGTTTTCTGCAAAGAACGTGTAATTGGTCGAATGCTGTTCCATTTCGTTGGTGCGCGCACCTGCATGTCCGGCCACGTTTGCGAAGCGGTCATCTGACAGCCGCCCCTCCGCCAGCGAGATACCGGCGATAAAGCGGTTGCGCCTGCCGGCCAGCGGCTGTTCGCTAATGAAGCGCGCATTGACGCCGTAATCATCAGACTTTTGTTCGAGCACCTGGAAAATCGGATGGAATAAGGACTTGTACGAATAGAAGGCGCCGAATTCCAGGCGCTGGTCGGCATTCAAGCGCACCGTCGTCAGGTTCGACAAGCGGTACAGATCGAAATTGCGGTGCTGGTCGCCGTTGATTGCGGATGGATCGGCCTTACGCGGATCACTGCGCATTTCGGTAGCAGTCAGCGCACCCGGCAGTTCCGAATTGGTCTTGACCGCGTTCAGGAAGAAGCGTGTCTCGACATCGCTGTTCAAGCGGAAACCGATATTGCCTGACAGGCGCTGCGTGTCCTGTTGTGCGTGATCGCGAAAGCCGTCTTGCTGGAACTGCGAGCCGGCGAGAAACCAGTCCACCGTATCCGTCTTGCCGGCGGCCGAAACCTGCGCGCGGCGATAGCCGAAGCTGCCGGACTCCACCCGCGCGGCAAATGGCGCGGCCGTCAAACCGGACGGACTGATGAAGTTCACCGCACCGCCCAATGTGGTCGAGCCGTATTGCAGGGCGTTGGCGCCGCGGTAGACCTCGATGTAGCGCGCGGCAAGCGGCTCGACCGCCTGGAAATCGACCGAGCCGTCGGCCAGATTGAGCGGCACGCCATCCTGCAGCAATTGCAGGCCACGCATGTGGAAAGTGCGCTGCAGTCCGGAGCCGCGTATCGACATGCGCGATTCCTCGGCGCCGAAACGGGATGCGATAAAGACGCCGGGCGAAAACTGCAAGGCGTCGCTCAGCGTCGATACGCGCCCCTCCTTGTATTGCTCGGCGTCGACCACGTTGGCGCCGCCGGCAACGGTGCTGATACGCGCTCTCGCCTGATCGATATTTTCGAGCGTGCTGGAAGACGGCGCTGCCGTCACGGTGACGGCCGGCAGGACGTTGTCCTGCGCGTGGACGACCGTTGCCGGCAATGCGAACAGCATCGCCGGCGCGACACGCACGGCGTGGCTGAATAGATATTGCATGGAAACCGCGTGGCGGTTTCGTGGTGCGGAATAACGCATGATGCTCCCTCTCGTGTCGCGCACGCGTCAAGAACGCGACGCTTCTGATCGACTGTCCGCTTTGCAGCGAACGTCCTTGATGCCCCGCCATGCAGCATTCGGCAGAACGAATGCAAAACACAGGCAGGCCTAACGATCAGGCGAGGAAGGGAGGTGCGCGAGGTTGTGCCGTCGACCATGCAAACAGCGGGCGCGGCGCGTGATAGAACAGCGGAGGGAGAATGTGCGTGCCCTCGAGCGACGGGATCGCAATCGTCGCATCAGGCGGCATGCCTAGGCTGACTGCGTGGCTGAGGCAGAACGGGCAATGCTCGAAATGCGACATCTTGTGCGTCGGCGCCGGTTTTGACGGCGCGTCATCGAGCTTCACCAGCTTGGCGCCGGCCACCGTGCAGATTTCCGTCCAGCCGTTCGGCATGTTCTTCGCTGCGGCCACTGCATGCGAGATCGACGGTGCGAGCGCAGCCAGCAGGATCGCGAAGCTGGCGATCCAGGCAGTGATGCAGCGCATGGTACGAGTCGTTTTCATGAATGGCGTTACGAAGAATAACGGTGCCGGTGGCTGAGAAAAACGGCGAGAGCGCCGCTATTATAGGCGGCACGGCGAAATGGCGATAGCCGGGCGAACTGCCGTTGCGTTGCGCCAGGCAAAGCAATATCGTTCGTACAGACCAATCATCCGCATACGTCATGGATACCGATAAAAACAAGAACGTCCTTTCGATTGCCGCGAGCCTGCTGATCGCTGCACTCGTCATCTCAGGCCTGCATCCCTACGATCGCGCGACCTGGCTGATGGAAGTCATGCCGGTGCTGATCGCGTTGCCGGCTCTCGCCGCCAGTTACCGCCGCTTTCCGCTGACCGGATTGTTGTACGCGCTGATCTTCGTGCATGCGCTGATCCTGATCGGCGGCGGCGCCTACACCTACGCGCGCGTGCCGCTCGGCTTCTGGCTGCAGGACGTGCTGGGCACGGTGCGCAATCCCTACGACAAGATCGGGCATTTCGCGCAGGGACTGGTGCCGGCACTGGTGGCGAAGGAAATCCTGTGGCGCGGCGCTTACGTAAAAACCCCCGGCAATAGCAGGAGCGGGCGGATGATCGCCTTTCTTGCAATCTGCATCGCGATGGCGATCAGCGCCTGGTACGAGCTGATCGAATGGTGGGCCGCGCTGCTGATGGGCCAGGGCGCCGACGAATTTCTCGGCACGCAGGGCGATCCATGGGATACGCAATCCGACATGGGCATGGCTTTCCTCGGCGCGCTGGTGGCGATGCTGCTGCTTGCCCGCTGGCATGATCGACAGATCGCCGGCATGCCGCCGCGCCGGAACCGTTGAACGATGCGGCGGTCGATACGACATGTCCGCTAACACCGGGAGAGCGCATGAATACCTACGCCAAGAAAACGACCGCCACCATCATTCCCTGCCTGCGCTACCGCGATGCGCCCGCCGCGATCGAATGGCTGTGCACCGTGTTCGGCTTCGAAAAGCAGGCGGTGTATGAAAACCCGGAAGGCGGCATCGCGCATGCGCAGCTGAGCTTCGGCAACGGCATGATCATGCTCGGCTCGGTCAATGCGGACACTGCCTGGGGCAAGCTGATGCGGCAGCCGGACGAGGTCGGCGGCGTCGAAACGCAGAGCGCCTACATCGTGGTGGAAGACGCGGATGCGATTTACGCGCGCGCCAAGGAGGCAGGCGCCGACATCGTGATCGACATCAAGTTCGAGGATTACGGCGGGCGCGGCTTCAGCTGCCGCGATCCGGAAGGCCATCTGTGGAACATCGGCACCTACGATCCGTGGTGAGGCAGGCTGGATCGCGATATGTCAGAATCCGCGCATCACGGATCCGGAAAGGAAGGCAAGATGAACGATCGCCATGTCACGCTGTATCACTGGCCGCAATCGCGTGCGGCAGGCGTGCGCGTTCTGCTGGAAGAACTCAATGCAGATTACGACGTGCATGTATTGAACCTGCAGACCGGCATCCAGCGCCAGGCCGACTATCTTGCCGTCAATCCGATGGGCAAGGTGCCGGCGATCCGGCATGGCGACGTACTGGTGACGGAACAAGCGGCAATCTATATGTATCTGGCCGAACTGTACCCCGAAGCCGGCCTCTCGCCGGCGGTCGGCGATCCGCTGCGCGGACCGTATCTGCGCTGGATGGTGTTCTACGGTTCCTGCTTCGAGCCGGCCCTGATAGACAAGGCGCTGAAACGCGACGCGCCGCCGATCGCGATGTCGCCTTACGGCAATTACGACACGGTACTGCACACGCTGATCGCCCAGTTGTCGAAAGGCCCCTACATACTCGGCGAGCGCTTTACCGCGGCCGACGTCCTGTGGGCGGCGGCGCTGAACTGGACCACGATGTTCAAGCTGGTTCCGGAAGAGCCGGTGATCCAGGCCTATGTCGAGCGCATGCTGTCGCGCACCGCATGTGCGCGCGCCAAGACCAAGGACGATGCGCTGATGGCGTCGTCTGCCGCGTGAATCCGTCGGGACGCACGTGAACGAACAGGATCTGCAACATTATCTGCACGCGCACATCCCGCTGTCTGCTGCGATGCAGGTTGGCGTAGTGCGCGTGGCGCCGCATGAAGTGGTGCTGTCCGCGCCGCTCGCGCCGAACATCAATCATCGCGCCACCGTATTCGGCGGCAGCGCCTCGGCCGTCGCGATCCTGGCGGCGTGGTCGCTGCTGCACACGCGCCTGCACGATGCCGGCCTCGACGCACGGCTGGTGATCCAGTCCAACACCATGCATTACGACCTGCCGGTCGCCGGCGACTTCACCGCGCGTTCGATGATCGAAACGGCCGACGCATGGCCGCATTTCGTCCGCATGCTGACGCGCAAGGGCAGGGCGCGTGTCGCCGTTGCCGCCGTGCTCGAATGCGAAGGGGTGCAGGCCGGTCGCCTGCACGGCGAATTCGTTGCGTTTGCCGGTGCGGACGGCTGAGCTGGCGATTCGGGGCACGGTTTTACGCTATAGTGCTGCCAGCGCGAAAACGGCGTCCCTGCCGCCTGCAGTTCACACTCTCTTTCCCTTTTGTTTACATCATGAGCGACGACAATTTCAAAGCCACCGAAGTCACCCGCAAGCAAGCATCGCAAGAACCGGATCCCAACCAGAAGTTCTGGGACATGGCCGACAGTTTCATCCAGCTTGCCAACGAAAACTGCAAGGGCGCCACGCTCGGCCAGGTATGCGCATCGATGATGTATGCGAGCGCGCGCTTCGGCGCCTTCACCGCCTCGGTCGATGCACCGAACGAAGCCGCGTTCAAGCAGCAGCTGGACGGCGCGATCAAGTATTTCCAGACCGAATACGAGAAGATGCTGCGCGTGAATTTCCGCGAACACGCGGACAACTTCAAGAGCTATCACCCGGAAAAGGAATAAGCATCGCGTTGTAGGCAAGGCCTATGAAAAAGCCCCGGTCCGCGGCAAGCGGATCGGGGCTTTTTCGTGG
>DATMTZ010000125.1:0-6058 GCA_035563975.1 Oxalicibacterium sp.
CGATCGACGATGCGTTGCCAGCCAACGTCGTCCGTGTCGCCGCAGGTCATCAATCGACTTCCGCCCTGGGCGCGATGTTCGGTGCTATCAGCGTGGAGAAAGCTTGATGGATCACGTGTTTGAAGTAGTCCACACCACGGGCCGCGATATCTTCGGCTTTTACTGGCCGCTGGTGTGGAACCTGGTGAAAATCATTGCGGTGGTGGCACCGTTGATGGGCGCAGTTGCCTACCTGACCTTGTGGGAACGCAAGGTCATCGGCTGGATGCACGTGCGTCTCGGCCCCAACCGCGTCGGCCCGGCCGGCCTGTTCCAGCCGATCGCCGACGGCATCAAGCTGTTGCTGAAGGAAATCGTCGTTCCGGCAAAATCGAACAAGGCGCTGTTCGTGATCGCGCCGATCATGACCATCATGCCGTCGCTGGCTGCATGGGCGGTGGTGCCTTTCGGCCCCGACGTGGCGCTGGCGAACGTCAATGCCGGCCTGTTGTTCGTGATGGCCATCACCTCGCTTGAGGTGTACGGCATCATCGTCGCCGGCTGGGCATCGAACTCCAAGTATGCGTTCCTCGGCGCGATGCGCGCCTCGGCGCAGATGGTGTCCTACGAAATCGCGATGGGCTTCGTGCTGGTGGTGGTGCTGATGGTGTCCGGCAGCCTGAACCTGACGCAGATCGTGATGGGTCAGACCACCGGTCATTTCGCCGGCATGGGCCTGAACTTCCTGTCGTGGAACTGGTTGCCGTTGTTGCCGATGTTCATCGTCTACATCGTTTCCGGTACGGCCGAGCTGAATCGCCACCCGTTCGACGTGGTCGAAGGCGAATCGGAGATCGTGGCCGGCCACATGGTCGAGTACTCGGGCATGTCGTTCGCGATGTTCTTCCTGGCGGAATACGCCAACATGTGGCTGATCGCCATCATGGCGTCGCTGATGTTTCTCGGCGGCTGGTCGTCGCCGCTGGATTTCGCGCCGTTCACCTGGGTGCCGGGCTGGATCTGGCTGGGCATCAAGACCTTCTTCGTCGTGACCTGCTTCGTGTGGTTCCGCGCTTCGTTCCCGCGCTACCGCTATGACCAGATCATGCGTCTGGGCTGGAAGGTGTTCATCCCGCTGACGCTGGTCTACGTGCTGATCGTCGCGATCTGGATGAAGACGCCACTGAATATCTGGAATTAATGCAACAAGGCTGAGCAAGGGAAGCCAAAGATGGAAGCAATCAAGGATTTTTTCGGTAGTCTGATGCTGCGCGAGCTGTTCAAGGGCATGGCGCTGACCGGCCGTTACATGTTCGCCCGCAAGATTACCGTGCAGTTCCCGGAAGAGAAGACGCCGCAATCGCCGCGTTTCCGTGGCCTGCACGCGCTGCGCCGTTATCCGAACGGGGAAGAGCGCTGCATCGCGTGCAAGCTGTGCGAAGCGGTCTGCCCGGCCATGGCGATCACGATCGAATCGCAGCAGCGCGATGACGGCACCCGCCGCACCACGCGCTACGACATCGACCTGACCAAATGCATTTTCTGCGGATTCTGCGAAGAGTCGTGCCCGGTCGATTCGATCGTGGAAACGCACATTCTGGAATACCACGGCGAAAAACGCGGCGATCTGTACTACACCAAGGAAATGCTGTTGGCTGTCGGCGATCGTTATGAAGCGGAAATCGCCGCTGCTCGCACCGCCGACGCGGCCTATCGTTGATTTGAAAATAATATCGGCAGCATTGCGCTGACTTCTGGCTGACTATGGAATTTACAACTGTCCTGTTTTATGTGTTTGCGGCGATTCTGGTATTCGCCGCCACACGCGTGATCACCGATCGCAACCCGGTCCATGCCGCGTTGTTCCTGGTGCTGTCGTTCTTTTCCGCCGCGGCGCTATGGATGCTGCTGAAGGCCGAATTCCTGTCGATCGTGCTGGTGCTTGTGTATGTCGGCGCGGTCATGGTGCTGTTCCTGTTCGTCGTGATGATGGTCGATATCAACCTCGGCAAGATCCGCGAAGGTTTCTGGGGTTACTTCCCGCTGGCCGCGACGATCGGCGTCGTGATCGTGCTGGAAATGTCGGCAGTGCTGTTCCGCGGTTTCTGGACCGCGCATACGCAAGTGCCGGAAGCGGCCGGCAGCATCGGCAACACCAAGGAACTCGGCAAGTTGATGTATACGCATTACCTGTACGCGTTTGAAATTGCCGCGCTGTTGCTATTGCTGGCGATTGTCGCTGCCGTCGCGCTGACGCTGCGCCGTCGCAAGGACACCAAATATTTCGCGCCGGGCGATGCAGTCAAGGTCAAGGCATCCGACCGCCTGCGCATCGTGAAGGTCAAGGCGGAATCGACTCGTCAGAATGGCGATCAACCAGCGGCTGCACCTGCAGCAGAACAAAAGTAAGGGGAGTGCTGTGGAGTTATCGCTCGTTCATTACCTGATCCTCGGCGCGATCCTGTTCGCGATCTCGATCGTCGGTATTTTTCTGAACCGCAAGAACATCATCATCCTGCTGATGGCCATCGAACTGATGCTGCTGGCGGTGAACATGAACTTCGTCGCGTTTTCCTATTTCCTGGGTGACGCTGCGGGCCAGGTTTTTGTCTTCTTCATTTTGACGGTGGCTGCCGCCGAAGCTGCGATTGGTCTTGCCATTCTGGTGTCCCTGTTCCGTACGCTGGACACCATCAATGTTGAAGATCTCGACAGCCTCAAAGGCTGATTCCCCAACACAATAAACGATAAGGTTCATCATGGCGGGGCAAATTAACCCTAACCTCCTTCTGGTCGTACCGCTGGCGCCGCTCGTCGGTTCCATGATTGCGGGTCTGTTCGGCACCCAGTTCTTCGGCAACGTGATCGGTCGCAAGACCTCGCATACCGTGACGATTCTCGGCGTGCTGATCGCTTTCATCATTTCTGCGCACACGCTGCTGCAGGTGTTGGATGGCGCTACGTACAACGGTTCGGTCTACACCTGGATGACCGTCGGCGGATTGAAGATGGAAGTCGGCTTCCTGATCGACAGCCTGACCGCGATGATGATGTGCGTCGTGACCTTCGTGTCGCTGATGGTGCACATCTACACGATCGGCTACATGGAAGAGGATGAGGGTTACAACCGCTTCTTCTCGTATATCTCGCTGTTCACCTTCGCGATGTTGATGCTCGTCATGAGCAACAACTTCCTGCAGCTGTTCTTCGGCTGGGAAGCGGTGGGCCTGGTGTCCTACCTGCTGATCGGTTTCTGGTACACGAAGCCGACCGCGATCTACGCGAACATGAAAGCTTTTCTGGTCAACCGTGTCGGTGACTTCGGTTTCATTCTCGGCATCGGTCTGCTGCTCGCTTACGCCGGTTCGATGAACTACGGTGAAGTGTTTGCCAAGAAGGATGAACTGGCGCAGCTGATGCTGCCGGGTACCGACTGGATGTTGCTCACGGTGGCCTGTATCTGCCTGTTCATCGGCGCGATGGGTAAGTCCGCACAATTTCCGCTGCACGTGTGGCTGCCGGATTCGATGGAAGGTCCGACCCCGATTTCCGCACTGATCCACGCGGCAACGATGGTGACCGCCGGCATTTTCATGGTAACCCGCATGTCGCCGCTGTTCGAACTGTCCGATACGGCGCTGTCCTTCATCCTGGTGATTGGCGCGATCACGGCATTGTTCATGGGCTTCCTCGGCATGATCCAGAACGACATCAAGCGCGTGGTTGCCTACTCGACGCTGTCGCAGCTGGGTTACATGACGGTCGCGCTGGGCGCATCCGCCTACTCGGTCGCCGTATTCCACCTGATGACGCACGCGTTCTTCAAGGCGCTGCTGTTCCTCGGTGCCGGTTCCGTGATCATGGGCATGCACCATGACCAGGACATCCGCAACATGGGCGGCGTCGGCAAGTACATGAAGATCACCTGCATCACCTCGCTGATCGGTTCGCTGGCATTGATCGGTACGCCGTTCTTCTCGGGCTTCTATTCGAAGGACAGCATCATCGAAGCGGTGCACGCAAGCACGCTGCCGGGCGCAGGCTTTGCAAACTTCGCAGTGCTGGCTGGCGTGTTCGTGACCGCCTTCTACTCGTTCCGCATGTATTTCCTGGTGTTCCACGGTGAAGAGCGCTTCGGCAAGGACCATGCGCACGCGCATGACCATCACGATGAAGAGCACGACGAGCCGGCCGATGCGCACGGCCACGAAGAAGAGCATCACGGTCTGGCACCAGGCGAGAAGCCGCACGAGTCGCCATGGGTCGTGACCGTGCCGCTGATCATGCTGGCAATTCCTTCACTGCTCATCGGTTATTTCGTGATCGAGCCGATGCTGCACGGCAGCTTCTTCAACGGCGTGGTTGCGGTCAACGAATCGCATCATGCAATGGAAAGCCTGCATGAGGAATTCCACGGCGCGCTGGCAATGGCCTTGCACGGCTTTACCTCGCTGCCGTTCTGGCTGGCGCTGAGCGGTGTCGTCGCGGCGTACTACTGCTACATGATCAATCCGCGCGTTCCGGCCTGGTTCTACAGCAAGTTCCACGCAGTGCACACGCTGCTGGACAACAAGTACTACATGGACAAGTTCAACGAAGTGGTGTGGGCTGGCGGTGCCCGCCTCCTGGGTGGCGGCTTGTCGCGCGTCGGCGACCGCACGCTGATCGACGGCCTGGTCGTCAACGGCAGCGCAAAGCTGGTCGGCTGGTTCTCGCGTGTGATTCGTGTCCTGCAAACCGGATACATCTATCACTACGCGTTTGTCATGATTCTCGGCGTACTGGGATTCCTGATTTATTTCCTGCCGTTCCCGTCGTTTGCCAAATAAGTAGTTAGCGAAATAAAGCCAATAAAATCATGATGCAGTCAACATTTCCCCTCTTGAGCCTTGCGATCTGGTTGCCGATTGCGTTTGGTATTTTTGTCCTCGCATTCGGCCGCGACAGCAATCCGCAGCTGACGCGCACCGTATCGCTGATCGGATCGATCGTCAGCTTCCTGGTGACGCTGCCGTTGATGAAGGGCTTCGACAATACCGCGCATGGCATGCAATTCGTCGAGAAGGCGAAATGGATCGACATCTTCAACATCAACTATTCGCTCGGCGTCGACGGCCTGTCGATGTGGTTCGTCATCCTGACCGCCTTCATCACGATCTTCGTCGTGATCGCGGCATGGGAAGTGATTGAGAAGCGCGTTGCGCAGTACATGGGCGCCTTCCTGATCCTGTCGGGCCTGATGATCGGCGTGTTCTGCGCGCTGGACGGATTGCTGTTCTACGTGTTCTTCGAATCGACGCTGATCCCGATGTTCATCATCATCGGCGTGTGGGGCGGCCCGAACCGCGTGTACGCATCGATCAAGTTCTTCCTGTACACCTTCCTCGGTTCGCTGCTGATGCTGGTTGCCTTGCTGTACCTGTACTTCAAGTCCGGCCACAGCTTCGACATCCTGGCATGGCACGCGCTGCCGCTGCCGATGAATGCGCAGATTCTGATCTTCATCGCCTTCTTCATGGCCTTTGCCGTCAAGGTGCCAATGTGGCCGGTGCACACCTGGTTGCCGGACGCCCACGTGGAAGCGCCGACCGGCGGTTCTGTGGTGCTGGCTGCGATCATGCTGAAGCTGGGCGCCTACGGTTTCCTGCGATTCTCGCTGCCGATTACGCCGGACGCCAGCCATTACCTGGCCGGCTTCGTGATCACGCTGTCGCTGATCGCCGTGATATATATCGGCCTGGTGGCGTTGGTGCAGTCTGACATGAAGAAACTGGTTGCGTATTCGTCGATCGCGCACATGGGCTTTGTCACGCTGGGCTTCTTTACCTTCAACGAACTGGCAGTGCAGGGCGGTATCGTGCAGATGATTTCGCACGGTTTCGTGTCGGGCGCAATGTTCCTGTGTATCGGCGTGCTGTATGACCGCATGCACTCGCGTCAGATCGCCGACTACGGTGGCGTCGTCAACAAGATGCCGAAGTTCGCGGCGCTGTTCATCCTGTTCTCGATGGCCAATGCCGGCTTGCCAGCGACCTCCGGCTTTATCGGCGAGTTCATGGTGATCCTGGGTTCGGTGAAA
>DATMTZ010000126.1:0-2840 GCA_035563975.1 Oxalicibacterium sp.
GTCGCGCCCAAACGCCGCGTTCAGAGGAGAAAAGCGTGGAAAAAGCGCCAACAATGGATGAAAAAACTCGTCTTTTTTGACAAATATGGCGGGCTCTTCCATATTCGGGTTGATTCGATTACCACAAAACGTTACCCTTAGGAGACTTTGGGGTTTTATTGGCGCGTGGAAACGAGACCAGGAGAAAGCGAACAAGCCCGCCGCTTCCGCAAACCACCGCGCGCTGGGGCAGCAGAACCAGACTGGGTGACTTGAGGAAAAAATGAGTTTGTTGATGAGAGTACCGTCGAATCTTGTGCAGTCCATCCGCGCTTACCGTGCACCGGAGCTGCAGAAGGAGGCGATGCGCCTGGGTCATCACTTTCTCTATGCCCTGTGCTCGAACGCACTGACGAAGCAGCAAGTCTGCGCCCGCATCGGCGAGCAATTCTATTTCCCCAAACCGTGCAGCAAGAATTTCGACGCGCTGCGCAACTGCCTCACCGAAGTCATTGCCGACGCCGGACCGCAACCCGGTTTCATCGCCGTGCTGGACCAATTGCCGAATACCCAGAAATTCGACAAGGAAGCGCGCGAAACCCTGCTCGACGTATTCCGCGACGCAGCCGAATTCTGGGCCGAGAAAAAAGTCCCGTTCCGCGTGTTTTATTCGTTCGAAGAGCCGCAATCGCCCCAGTCCGTCGGATGGGTGGGCGCCCGTCCGTTCGAATAAGCGCGGTTTTTCGCGATTGCCGGCGCCGTTTCCTTGCTTGGGCCCGCAGAGCGGCTCGGGTTACAATGCGCGCTTATGAAAAATATCGTGATCCTTATTTCTGGCCGCGGCAGCAACATGGAAGCCATCGTGCGCGCGCAGCAGGCCGAAGCCTGGCCGGCCCGCATCGCCGCCGTGATCAGCAATAAGCCGGACGCCAAGGGCCTCGCGTTCGCGCACAGCCACGGCATTCCGACCGGCGTCGTCCCCAACAAGGAATTCCCGACCCGCGAAGCGTTCGACGCCGCCCTGCAGGAAACGATCGACCGGTTCGAACCGGACCTCGTCGTGCTGGCCGGCTTCATGCGCATCCTGACGGCGCCGTTCGTCGAACACTACGCGGGCCGCATGCTGAACATCCACCCGTCGCTGTTGCCGCTGTTCCCCGGACTGCACACGCACCGGCAGGCGCTGGACGCGGGCGTGGAAGAGCACGGCGCGACCGTGCACTTCGTCACCGCCGAGCTGGACCATGGTCCGGCCGTGATCCAGGCGCGCATCCCCGTGCTGCCGGGCGATACGGAAGACAGCCTGGCGCAGCGCCTGCTGGCCGAGGAACACGTCATTTATCCGCAAGCGGTGCGCCTGTTCATCGAAGACAGGCTCAGCATCGAAGACGGCGAAGTCCGGGTCGCCGCGACCCCCTGAAATTATTTCCAAGGAACACCATGAGATTGCCACCCGCGATACTCGGCAATACTGAAGAGGTATTGCGCGAGATCCTGCGCTTTACGTCGCCGGCCGACGTCACCCTGTCGCGCTACTTCAAGGACCATTCCCGCCTCGGCGGACGCGAGCGCGGTGCCATCGCCGAGTGCGTCTACGCCGTGCTGCGCAATAAATCGTTCTTCACCGATTTCGCCGGCGCCGGCGCGACGATGCGCCGCCTTACCCTGCTGGGCATGGCGGAGGCCATCGGCGCCGACTCGCTGGGCGGCCTGACGGAAGACGAAACCGCCTTGCTGGCCCGCATCAAGGAGATCGACCGTTCGCTGCTGCCGCCGAAGAAGCTGGCCAACCTGCCGGACTGGCTGTACGACAAATTCGTCGCCCAGTATGGCGAGGAAGAAACGCTCGCGCTGGCCGCCGTGCTGAATACGCCGGCGCCGTTGGACCTGCGCGTGAATTCGCTGAAGTCCGACCGCGACAAGGTCATCGCCGAACTGGCGACGGCGCCGATCGCGGCCGAGCCGACCCCGTATTCGGCGCTGGGCTTGCGCATCTGGAAGAAGCCGGCGCTGCAGAACCTGCCGCTGTTCAAGGAAGGCGCGATCGAAGTGCAGGACGAGGGCAGCCAGGTGCTGGCGCAGTTGCTGGGCGCGCGCCGCGGCGAGATGGTCGTCGACTTTTGCGCCGGCGCCGGCGGCAAGACGCTGGCCATCGGCGCGATCATGCGCAATACCGGCCGCCTGTATGCGTTCGACGTGTCGGAAAAACGCCTCACCAAGCTGAAGCCGCGGCTGGCGCGCAGCGGGCTGTCGAACGTGCATCCGGTCGTCATCGCCCACGAACGTGACGCGAAAGTGAAGCGTTTGGCCGGCAAGATCGACCGCGTGCTCGTCGACGCGCCGTGCTCCGGCATGGGCACGCTGCGCCGCAATCCGGACGTGAAATGGCGCCAGCAGCCCGAGGGTATCGCCGAGCTGACGGCAAAGCAGGCGGCGATCCTGGACGGCGCCGCGCGCCTCGTGAAATTCGGCGGCCGCCTCGTCTACGCGACCTGCAGCCTGCTGGACGACGAAAACGACGCGATCGTGCAAGGCTTCCTGGCGTCGCATCCGGATTTCGAGCTGGTGCCGATGCACAAGGTCTTGGCTGAACAGCGCATCCCGCTGGAGATGGGCGATTATTTGAAGATGTTGCCGCACAAGCATGGCACGGACGGCTTCTTCGCCGCCGTGCTGGAGCGCAAGGCCGCGGCTGCCAAGACGCCGGTCGACGAGTCGGCCGACGCCGCATCGGAGTAAGCGGAGCCGATGCCGCTGTCCAGCCTGATCTACGATCTGCTAGGCGACCTGAGCCGCCCCGGCATGCCGCGGCAGGTCGGGGCCATCGTCGCCTGCATCCTGTTCGGCTGGCTCAGCGCGCA
>DATMTZ010000127.1:0-2283 GCA_035563975.1 Oxalicibacterium sp.
CCACCGGATTGGAAGTACAAGACTAAACTAACCCAGGGAGTGAAAAATGAAAAAAATGATGCTTGCCTCTTTGTTTTTTTGCGCTGGTGTAAGCGCGGTCCTGCCTGCGCATGCGCGCGACGACAAGCTGCTGCTGCCGATCGCCGATGCGATGAATGCGCCGGAGACGCAGGAAAAACTCGACAGTTCGATCAAGTATTACTTTGGCCATCAGAAGACGCCGAAGGTGCTGAAGAAGCTGGGCAGCGACGCCAGCAACAAGAAAACCAACGCCTTCGGCAAGGAAGACGAAAAGGCGTGCCAGTGGGCATTCCTGTCGGCCATGCTGTCGCTTGAGCAGCGCGCCAAGGAGCTGGGGGCGAATGCGGTGATCAATATCGTCAGCAATTACAAGAAAGTCGAAATGTCGAGCGAGACGGAGTACGAATGCCACGCCGGCGCCATCATGGCCGGCGTCGCGTTGAAGGGCGACTTTGTCAGAACCGCGGATAAATAAGCCGGAAGCGTCCGCCGTTCTCTGGCTTGCCGACTGGCGCAACGCCAGGGACGCGGACCTGATGCCCTTCATGGACTGGATGGGGCCGGGCGAGCGGCATCGACATGCCGCTTTTCTGCGCCCGGAACGACAACGCCAGTTCCTCGTCGGCAGGGCCTTGCTGCGCCGCGCCCTGTCCGATCTTCTTCATCGGCCCGCTTCTTCGTTTGTGATCGAGGAGCAATCGGGCTTGCCGCCGTTAGTGAGCGATACTGCGGCCCGGATCAGCCTTTCCCACAGCGGCCCGTGGGTCGCCTGCGCGGTCAGCAAGGACATCGCGCTTGGCGTCGACATCGAGCAACTGGATGACACGCGCGATGTGATGGCGCTGGCGCAACAGGCATTTGACGAGCACGAATATGCGCTGCTCGCGGCAGCGCCTGTCGACCGTCGCGCGCGATGCTTTTACGATTGCTGGAGCCGGAAGGAAGCGCTGTTCAAGCTCGGCGCCGCAGAACGCGCGTCGCTGCATGCGCCGTGCTGCATCGGCATTCATCACGCGTCCCTGTCGATCGTGTTGTGCGCCGATGCCGCGCTGGACGATCTGGACATTCGCCGCGTCAACGTGTCGCGCGGCCGCTTCGTTTCCTGCACCGGACAATGATGACTGCAGACGGAGAGACGCGATGAAACATGCCAGCAGATGTGTCGTCCCGGTGCTGGCCCTGTTGCTGGCGGCCGGCATGACGGCCGCTTACGGCGGTCCCTTGCGGGAGCGCTTGCGCGAGTTGCATGCGGAAAGACAAGCGCAGACGAACGACATGCCGGAGCAAAGCGCGTCCGCGGAGAGCGCGCTGCCGGCCGGTGTCACGCTGCGGGCCGAGCAGGCCTACGGCAGCGATCCGTTGCAGCGCTTTGACGTTTACGGCCCGCCGCAAGCGCACGATGCGCCGGTCATCGTCATGGTGCATGGCGGAGGCTGGCGCCGCGGCGACAAGCGCATGTCGACCGTGGTGCACAACAAGATGCAGCGATGGACCGCGCGCGGTTGCCTGTTTGTTTCGGTCAACTATCGCCTGTTGCCGCAGGCGGATGTCGCCACGCAGGCGCGCGACGTCGCCGCGGCACTGGCGGCCGTACAGCGCAACGCGGCGAGCTGGGGCGGCGATCCGGCGCGAATCGTTCTTGCCGGACACTCCGCCGGCGCGCATCTCGCCGCATTGATATCGGCTTCGCCTTCCGCTTATCGCGCCACGGGACTGCGTCGATGGCTGGGGACGATTTCCCTCGACAGCGGCGCGCTCGACGTGCCGCGCATCATGCAGGCGCCGCACATGGACCTGTTCGATGCTGCGTTCGGCGCGGATCCCGGCGCCTGGCGAGCGCTGTCTCCCCTGCATGCCCTGCAACCGGATGCCGTACCGATGCTGCTGGTCTGTTCCAGCAAGCGGCGCGTCTCGTGCGCACAAGCGAAAGATTTCGCGGCCAAGGCGAAAGCGATGGGCGTCGCAGCATCCGTTTTGGCGCAGGATTTGAGTCACCGCGATATCAACGACCGTCTCGGCCTGCCGGGCGCCTACACGGATGCGGTGGAAGGCTTCATGGCATCGCTGAACGGTGCGTTCGCCCGGCGATAGGCATTGCGGCGCCAAGCATGGGAATGTAGAAGTTTCAATCCGGCCAGGCGCGTTCGAGAATCGCGCCGAAGTCCGCCGCATGCGCCATGGTTCCGAAAACGGCCCCGCCGCCAGCGTCATGGCGGCTCGCGGCGAAGGCGTCCGCCGAGCATTGCGGCGCGTGTTCCCGCA
>DATMTZ010000128.1:0-5484 GCA_035563975.1 Oxalicibacterium sp.
GCCCGCGATGCGGGCTTTTTTCATTTCTGGCGGAGACGGAGGGATTCGAACCCTCGATACAGGTTTAAGCCCATATGCTTCCTTAGCAGGGAAGTGCCTTCGACCACTCGGCCACGTCTCCACACTTGCTTCCGCAGTCAGACATCGACTGCCGAAAGGTCCAGCATCATAACTTTTCATGCATGTCAGGTCAACCTGAGATGCACGACGCTACGAGTTAATTGCTCTTGTCGAGATCGAAGGTCTTGTGCAGCGCGCGTACCGCCAGCTCCATGTATTTCTCGTCGATCAGTACCGAGATCTTGATTTCGGAAGTCGAGATCATCTGGATGTTGATGCCCTCTTCCGACAAGGTACGGAACATCTGCGACGCGATGCCGACATGGCTGCGCATGCCGACGCCGACCACCGACACCTTCGATACCTTGGTATCGCCCTGGATCGATGTTGCGCCGATGTGCGACTTGACGCTCGCGTTCAGCAAATCGATTGCCTTCGCGTACTCGCCGCGCGGAACGGTAAAGGTGAAATCGGTTTTGCCGTCGACCGACTGGTTCTGAATGATCATGTCGACTTCGATGTTGGCGTCCGCAACCGGGCCGAGAATCTGGTAGGCGATGCCTGGACGATCCGGCACGCCGAGTACCGTAATCTTCGCTTCATCGCGATTGAACGCAATACCGGTGATGGCAGCTTGTTCCATGTGTGTATCTTCCTCAAACGAAATCAGGGTGCCGGACCTGGCTTCTTCTTCCAGCGGCATCATAGGGTCGGTCAGCGACGACAGCACGCGCGTCGGCATCTTGTAGTTGCCGGCAAACTCGACCGAGCGGATCTGCAGCACTTTCGATCCGAGCGACGCCATCTCCAGCATTTCCTCGAAGGTCACCGTGTTCAGCCGGCGCGCTTCCGACACGACGCGCGGGTCGGTGGTATACACGCCGTCGACGTCGGTATAGATCAGGCATTCCTGCGCCTTCAGCGCCGCTGCAACGGCGACTGCCGAGGTATCGGAACCGCCGCGGCCGAGCGTGGAGATATTGCCTTCATCGTCCACACCCTGGAAACCGGTGATGATCACAATCTTGCCCGCGCCGAGATCCTTGCGCACCTTGGCGTCGTCAATCGACTGGATACGCGCCTTGGTGTATGCGGAGTCGGTCTTGATCGGCACCTGCCAGCCGGCATACGACACCGCCTGCTTGCCGATCGCCTGCAGGGCCATCGCCAGCAATGCAACCGATACCTGCTCGCCGGTCGATGCCAGCATGTCGAGTTCGCGCGGATCGGGTTGCGGCATGACTTCCTTGGCCAATCCGATCAGGCGATTGGTTTCGCCGGACATCGCCGAAGGCACGACCACGATTTGATGACCGGCGTCGTGCCACTTGGCAACGCGTCGCGCGACATTCTTGATGCGCTCGGTCGAGCCCATCGACGTGCCGCCGTATTTATGAACGATTAAAGCCATGGGGAAGAAAAATGGGATTACGCGAGAAAAATCAACCCTCGACTTTACAGCCTGCGGCCCGGAATGACAAGTCGGACAACGCTTTGCAGGCGGTCCGGCGCCACATCAGGCCGGGTCGAACTCCCAGCGCAGTGCGATTCGCGTCCCCGGCCCGCTCGCGAGGCAATGGCAATCCATGCCGATGCCAGCGGCAAACAGCAATTGTTTTTCTGCAAAGACCAGCGGCAGATGTTCGCGCTCCCACGCCGGCACATCGCGGCTTTGATAATGCTGCTTCAGGCTGCGGGTCGGCCGGTTTTCCGCCGGCTTCAGCCGCTCGCCGCCGCTGCGCAGGCACAGCGTCAGCGCCTGTCCGCGCAACCAGTCCGCGTCCATGCCCTGGCCGCCGGCATCAAAATACAGCGTGCCGCCGAATCGCGGCCAGTGCAGGCATGCTTCGCCCTTCCAGGTGAAATTCTGCGGCGCTGGCGCCTGCGCTGCCGCATCGCGTCTTGGCGTAATGAACACATGATCGCGGTGGCGACGAATGTGGCAATCGGTATGTGTCACGCACAGCTGCGCGTCATACTTCGCCTCAAGAAGTTGCGTGCGCAACTCGTCCAGCCAGGCCGTCGAGGGCATGCGCATGCCGCGCGAGCCGAACCAGTAGCGCAGCATGTTGTCGATTCGATCCGCATCAAGGGAACGCAGCTTCTTTACATCGAGCCGCTCATCGTCCAGGCACTCGTCCAGATCCCGTGCCGCCAGCTCGACCAGCATGCGCTGTGCCGATCGCGCATGCTGGGCAGTCCGCGCGAAACGCTGCTGATATCCCGGGAACAGCCGGTGCAGCACCGGCATCACCTGATACCGCAGCGCATTGCGCGCGTAGCGCGGATCGAGATTGGATTCGTCTTCGACATACGCGATCGCCTGCGCCGACACATGGGCGGCCAGCTCTTCGCGTGCGACCTGCAGCAAGGGACGGCCTACCAGCAATTGCGCGTCGCCGAGCAGGTCCGGCGCATGGTTGCATGCATCCATGCCCGACAAGCCCGCCACGCCGGAACCGCGCAGCAACTGCAGCAGCACCGTTTCCGCCTGGTCGTCCTGGTGGTGCGCGGTCAGCAGCAGCGGCACGCCGTGCGCGCGGCACATCTCGCCCAGCGCGGCGTAACGGCGCAGGCGCGCAGCTTCCTCGACGCCATTCTTTCCATCAAGCGCGACGTCGACATGCCGCGCATCGAAGGCGATGCCGCGTTGTTCGCACATTGCACGACAATGCGCCAGCCATAGGTCCGCGTTCGGGCTGAGGCCGTGGTGCACGTGGAAGGCGAACAGCGACAGATCATGCGCACGCGCATGGCGGTCTGCCAGATGCAGCAGCGCGGCCGAATCCAGGCCGCCGCTGTAGGCGATCGCAATGGCCTTCGATGAAACAGAAACGCGCGTTCGGATTTCTCCCAACGCGCGTTCGAATTCATCTGCCAGCGATGAAAGCTCGTTATGCTGCACGCCTCATTCCGTTACCGTGATTTCCTTGAATTTGCCGTAGCTCATGATCTTTTCGTGGCGTGCCGCCAGCAGGTCCTTGGTCTTCATGCCCTGCAGCTGGCGCAGGGTATCGGCCAGCGCACGCTTGACCAGCGCCGCCATCTGCTTCGGATCGCGGTGCGCGCCGCCCAATGGCTCGTTGATGATCTTGTCGATCAGGCCCATTGCCTTCAGGCGGTGCGCGGTCAGGCCCAAGGCTTCGGCTGCGTCCGCCGCACGTTCCGCCGACTTCCACAGGATCGATGCGCAGCCTTCCGGCGAAATCACCGAGTAGGTCGAGTATTGCAGCATCAGCACCGCATCGCCGACCGCAATCGCCAGCGCGCCGCCGGAACCGCCTTCGCCGATGATGGTAGCGATCAGCGGCACTTTCAGTTCCGCCATCACGTAAAGGTTGTGGCCGATCGCTTCAGACTGGCCGCGCTCTTCCGCATCGATGCCGGGAAATGCGCCCGGCGTATCGACGAAGGTGAAGATCGGCAGGCCGAATTTTTCCGCCAGCTTCATCAGGCGCATCGCCTTGCGATAGCCTTCCGGCTTCGGCATGCCGAAGTTGCGCATGCTGCGCTCCTTGGTGTCGCGCCCTTTCTGATGGCCGATCACCATGCACGGCGTGCCGTTGAAGCGGGCCAAGCCGCCGACGATCGACAGATCGTCCGCGTACGTGCGATCGCCATGCAGCTCGTGGAAGTCCGTGAAGATCTCGTTCACGTAATCCATCGTGTACGGACGCTGCGGATGGCGGGCGATCTGCGATACCTGCCATGGCGTCAGCTTCGCATAAATGTCTTTGGTCAGTTGCTGGCTTTTCTTGGACAGGCGTTCGATCTCTTCCGAAATGTCGACGGCGGAGTCGTCCTGCACGAAGCGCAGCTCCTCGATCTTCGAATCCAGTTCTGCGATCGGCTGTTCAAAGCCGAGAAAAGTTGTTTTACTCATCGTGTCTCCTTCTGATCGACAGAAGAAATAGGAAATCAGGTTTAATAACTGACCGGTACCGGTTCCAGGCTGCGCCACAGGTACCAGGTTGCAACGGTGCGCCACGGTTCCCAATTGGCGGCGACTTCGCGGGCGTCGCTGCGTGAAACCGGCTCACCGGAGAAATAGTTGCGGCTGATGCCGGACAACAAGCCGACGTCGTCCAGCGGCAGCACATTTGGCCGGAGCAGATTAAATATCAAAAACATCTCCGCTGTCCAGCGCCCGATGCCGCGGATCTGGATCAGCTCGGCGATCACGTCTTCGTCATTCATCTCGGCCCACTTGTCACAATGGACACGCTTGGCCTTGAAATGATCGGCCAGATCGAGAATGTACTCGGCCTTGCGCTTGGACAAGCCGCAGGTCGTCAGCTTGTCGCCAGCCTTGATGACTTGCGCCGGCGTGCACTTGGGGCACACTTCGAGGAAACGCTGCCACACGCTGTCGGCTGCCTTGACGGAAATCTGCTGGCCGATGATGGAACGCGCGAGCGTCGTGAAAGGTTCGTTGCGGCCGACCAGATGGAGATCGCCGAACTGCGGAATCAGCTTGCGCATGATGCGGTCGCGCTTCATCAGCTCGACTTTTGCATCCTCCCAGTAAGGAGGCAGCATCAACGCTTCAGCAGTCGTCTTCGCCATACCCGTTCACGCCCTTCGCCATTCCGTCAAACCGCCTGGTTTGTCCTCGAGGATGATGCCTTTTTCCAGAAGCGCGGCGCGAATGCGGTCCGCATCGGCAAAATTCTTCGCCTTCTTGGCTTCCGCACGCGCCGCGATCTGTTCGGCGACAAATGCTTCCAGGCCATCATCCTTGCTTGCCGGCGTCGCATGCAGGAATTGCTGTGGCGGACGCTGCAAAAGGCCGACTATACCAGCCAAACCGGCCAGTTGGCGGGCCAGCACAGGCGATTTTTGCTTGTTGACTTCGTTCGCCAGTTCGAACAGCACGGCAACCGCCAGCGGCGTATTGAAGTCGTCGTTCAGCGCCTCCGCGAAGCGCAGCGCATGCGGTTCGTTCATGTCCAGAGGCTGGGCGTCCGGCGGCACATCCTTCAGCGCGGTATACATGCGCGTCAGCGCATTGCGCGCATCATCCAGATGCGCGTCGGAATAATTCAGTTGGCTGCGGTAGTGCGCACGAAGAATGAAAAAGCGCACGACTTCGGCATCGAACTTTTCCAGCACTTCCCGGATCGTGAAAAAGTTGCCGAGCGATTTCGACATCTTTTCGTTATCGACGCGCACGAATCCATTGTGCATCCAGTAATTGACGAAGCGTTTTTGATTGGCGCCTTCTGATTGCGCGATTTCGTTCTCATGGTGCGGAAACTGCAAATCCTGTCCGCCGCCATGCAGATCGAAATGTTCGCCCAACAGCTCGCAACTCATGGCCGAACATTCGATATGCCAACCGGGGCGCCCGCGTCCCCATGGCGACTCCCAGCCGATCACGCCCTTGCCGCTCGGCTTCCACAGCACGAAATCCGCCGGATCACG
>DATMTZ010000129.1:0-4308 GCA_035563975.1 Oxalicibacterium sp.
TCCAGCCGGTGCGCCGGTCCCGGCACCGCAAACAGGCGGATGCTGCCCGGCTTGCCGCTCGCATAGCGTAGCGCATTTGTCAGCAGGTTCATCAGGATTTCGCGCAAATGCAACGGATCGAAACGCACGCTGTACGCGCGCATGTCGCCGGCTTCGATCAGCTCGCCGCTGATGCCCTGCGTTTCCTGCAGTTCACGCAGCAGGTCCTCGACCAGCAATGCCAGGCCCAGCGGCTCGTGATACTGGTGCGCCTTGCGCGACAGCTTCAGGATGTCTTCGATCATGCGGTTCAGGCGCGCCACGTTCTCATCGACGATGCCGAGCAAGCGCTGCTGCGGCTTTTCCTGCACATCTTCCGCCAGCAGCGACGCCGCATGCGAAATCGCGGACAGCGGATTGCGCACCTCGTGCGCAATGCTGGCGGTCAGGCGTCCCATCGACGCGAGCTTCAACTGCTGCGCCTGGTTTTCGATTTCCGTCACGTCCTGCATGAAGATCACCACGCGCTCTTCCGGCAAGCCGTCGGTTTCAACGCGCGCGAAGCGCAGTTTCAGATGCGTCGCCAACTCGCGGCGGCCGCCGAGAATCGTGGTGCCGCCCTGCAGGGTTGAATCGTCGCGATTCTTGATCAGGACATAAACCGGTTTCTCGGCCGCACCGGAATCCGGCGTTGCGGCTTGCGTCTTCCAGTTTGAAAACGCATCGGCGATCGGCGCCAGCCAGGCCAGTTCCGAAAGCCGGCTGTGCGATCGTTCAGCTGTATTCAGCAGGCCAAGCATGCGCGCGGCGGCCGGATTGACGGTCAGCATTCGGCCCTTGCGATCCACCACCACGATGCCGTCGCCCATGTCGGCAATAACCAGACGGTTGATCGCCTGCTGCACGTGCAGCGCCTTGCCGCGCTCCATCGCCAGCGATTCCTGTTTGATCAGGCGCTCGGCCAGCCGGTTGATCGCATAGATCACGACGAAGAAGGCCGTGCAGTAAAGCGCCACCTGCGTCGACGACATGTCTGCATCCGCGCTCAACAGCCGGTAGCCGTTTTCCGCCAGCAAGATCAGCGTGACGACCGAGACGAAGAACAGCGCCAGGATCCGTGGCGCGAGGATGGCCCCTCCCGCAAGCGGAAACAGGAACAGGATCGCAAGTCCGGTCTTCAGGCCACCCAGCGAAAAATACAGCAGCGAAATCGCGCCGATGTCGAGCGTGATCTGCACCACCAGCTGCATCAGAAAACGCCGGCGCCAGTACAGTGACAGGAAGAGCAAACCGAGCGCCGCGATCTGATAGGCGACGCAGATTTTCCAATACAGGATTTCGTTCTCGCCTACCAGCTTGCCGGCATTGAATCCCAGATAGCCGAGCAGGACAACGATGATGACGGTGCGCGTCAGCGCAAACGTCTGCAGCGTACGCCAGAACGTGGCGCGCGTATCGCCGGAGAAGGGTGCGCGGATCGAAGCGGGAATCAAGGCCATCGATCAGCGCGACGCGTGCAGCCGGCGATGTTCATCGCCGCAAAACACGGCACCGGATGCATCGACAGCCGCTTCGGAAGCGGGAAAATGCACGCCGCAATGCGCGCAGGTCAGCATCGTTTCCGGCGCAGCTACCGCCCGCCGCGGATGGCTGGCGCCGGCATCGGCGCGGAGCGTCGCTTTCTTGCGCAGGATCCAGATCGCGCATGCAATCAGTGCCGCCCACAACAACAGCTTCATGCGAGGCTCCGATGCAGGATCACCTCGAACACGAAACGGCTGCCGACATATGCCAGCAGCAGCGTCGTGAAGCCGGTCAGCGTAAAGCTGAGCGCGGTCCGGCCGCGCCAGCCGCGCCATTTGCGGCCGGCCAGCAGTACGCCGAACAAGAGCCAGGACAGCATCGTGAATACGTTCTTGTGGTCCCACTTGAATGCCTGGCCGAACAATTCCTCGGAAAAGACGACGCCGGAAACCACGGTCAGCGTCAGCAGGAAAAAGCCGAAACCGATCAGGCGAAACAGCAGTTTTTCCATCGTCAGCACAGCCGGCAGGCGATCGATCGCCAATGCGAACCAGCCGGTCTTCTGCGTGGACAGCCGTGTGTGCAGCTTGGATTCCTGCAACGCCATCAGGATCGCGTGGAACGCAGCAATCGTCAGCGTGCTGTAAGCCAGCGTCGCAATCGCGATATGCCACGGAAACAGCGCAGCCCGTCCTTCCAGCGGCAGCATGGTGCCGGGGAAAATTGCCGGCAGCACGACCGCCACCGCGGCGCTCGGCAGCACCAGCACGCGTAAACCGTCCAGCGTGAAGTTGCGATTTTCCAGCCAGTACGCCGCGACCGAAATCCACAGGGTGCACGACAGCATGACGGCGAAACCCACGCGCAGCGATTCGAAACCGATCACATCCACCCAAAGGGCCGCGCCGTGCAGCAGCCAGCCGCCCAGCGTGCTGAGCGAAATCCAGTTGCGGCGCCCCGAAGGGAGGCAGGCGCCGACCACGTAGCACAAGGCTGCCAGCGCTAAAAAGTAGATATACATGGCGTCGGAGTTTACACCATGTCATTCGTGCCGCATCGCCATCCGCGCCCGTCGCCAATCGCGGCGAAAACCCATGCCGCCGCCGCGGAAACCGCCACGCTGCCGGCTCCCGCATCGGGTAAAATGAGCCCATTGTCCACGCCGGCACGCAGTCCGCTGTCATCGTCGCCGGCCCTTCCCGAATCAAGAAACCCATGCTCGACAATCTGACTCAACGGCTGGCAAAGGCCGTCAAGACCATGCGCGGCGAAGCGCGTCTGACCGAATCCAACACGGCCGAGATGCTGCGAGAAGTACGTCTGGCGCTGCTGGAAGCGGACGTCGCGCTGTCCGCCGTGCGCGAATTCATCGCCCGCGTGAAGGAAAAAGCGATGGGCGAAGACGTGGTCGGCTCACTGACGCCCGGCCAGGCGCTGGTCGGCGTGGTGCAGCGCGAACTGGCCGCCATCATGGGTGGCGACCTCGGTCCGGAAGCCTCGCAGCTGAATTTCGCCACGCAGCCGCCCGCCGTCATCCTGATGGCCGGCCTGCAGGGCGCGGGTAAAACCACCACCGTCGGCAAACTGGCCAAATACCTGCGCGAGCAGAAGAAGAAAAAGGTCCTGACCGTCTCCGCCGACGTCTACCGTCCGGCCGCGATCGGTCAATTGCAGACCGTCACCGAACAGGTCGGCGCCGATTTCTTCCCGTCGCAACCGACCGACAAGCCGGTCGAGATCGCGAAGGCCGCGGTCGATTACGCCAAGCGCCACTACCACGACGTGCTGATCATCGACACCGCCGGCCGCCTCGGCATCGACGAGGCGATGATGCAGGAAATCGGTGCGCTGCACGCCGCCGTCAAGCCGATCGAGACGCTGTTCGTGGTCGACGCCATGCTCGGCCAGGATGCAATCAATACCGCCAAAGCCTTCAACGATGCCCTGCCGCTGACCGGCGTGGTGCTCACCAAGCTGGACGGCGACTCCCGCGGCGGCGCCGCGCTGTCGGTGCGTCACATCACCGGCAAGCCGATCAAGTTCGCCGGCGTCGCCGAGAAGATGGACGGTCTGGAAGCCTTCGACCCGGTGCGCATGGCCGACCGCATTCTCGGCATGGGCGACATCCTGGCGCTGGTCGAGGAAGCGCGCAAAGGCGTCGACATGGATGCCGCGCAGGATTTGGCACAAAAGATCAAGGGCGGCGGCAGGTTCGATTTGAACGACTTCAAGTCCCAGCTCGCGCAAATGAAGAAAATGGGCGGCATGGCCAACCTGATGGACAAGCTGCCGGCGCAACTGCAGATGGCGGCCGGCAACGCCAACATGGGCATGGCAGACAAGCAGGTCGCCCGCATGGAGGGCATCATCAATTCCATGACGCCGGCCGAGCGCGCCAAGCCGGACCTGATCAAGGCTTCCCGCAAGCGCCGCATCGCCGCAGGTGCCGGCGTGCAGGTGCAGGAAGTCAACCGCATGCTGGCACAGTTCGAGCAGATGCAGTCAATGATGAAGAAGCTGAAGGGCGGCGGCATGATGAAAATGATGCGCAGCATGAAAGGCATGATGCCCGGCTTGCGCTAGGGCGACGCTCAGAGGGAAAAAGCCGGGTTCGCCCGGCTTTTTCATACCGCTTGCCCAGAGTTTGATCCAGGCCGAACGGCAAAATGAAGGGCGCCTTTTCCATCGAATTCGCCCCTGCTCGGATGTCGGCGATTCGCCCGTTCGCATTCGACGGGATGCCGGCGCGAACATCGTGCGGCATTCGTCTGTGTGGCGGCGTGGCACGCAGCCTACACATAGAGG
>DATMTZ010000130.1:0-5010 GCA_035563975.1 Oxalicibacterium sp.
CTCGCACGAATTCACCTGCGACGCGCTGATCATCGCGACGGGCGCCTCGGCGCAATACCTCGGCCTGCCCAGCGAACAGGCGTTCATGGGCAAGGGCGTGTCCGCCTGCGCGACCTGCGACGGTTTCTTCTACCGCAACCAGGAAGTGGCCGTGATCGGCGGCGGCAACACGGCCGTCGAGGAAGCGCTGTACCTGTCCAACATCGCGACGAAAGTCACGCTGATCCACCGCCGCGACAAGTTCCGCGCCGAGCCGATCCTCGTCGACCGCCTGATGGCCAAGGTCGCCGAAGGCAAGATCGAAGTGCGCTGGAACCACACGCTGGACGAAGTCACCGGCGACGACAGCGGCGTGACCGGCATCAGGATCAAGTCGACGGTGGACGACAGCGTGACCGAGGTGCCGGTACACGGCGTGTTCGTCGCGATCGGCCACAAACCGAACACCGGTATCTTTGCCGAGCAGCTCGATATGCACAACGGCTACATCAAGACCAAGACCGGTCTGGAAGGCATGGCCACTGCCACCAACATCCCCGGCGTATTCGCCGCCGGCGACGTGCAGGATCACGTGTACCGCCAGGCGATCACCAGCGCCGGCACCGGCTGCATGGCCGCGCTGGACGCGCAGCGTTACCTGGAAAGCCTGCAGTAAACCCGTCGGTCCGGCGGCCTGCATGCCGCGCGACCGACAACCGAACGGAAGATGCCGCCATGCCCGCCCCGCTCAAGGATTTCTCCGCACTCAAGTCGCTGCGCAAGGACCTGAAAGCGCAGGAGGAAGCCCGCCTGGCGGCGGAAGCCGAACGGCTGCGCGCAGAGAAGCTGGCGCAGCAGGAGGCAGACCTGTTCCGCCGCAGCATCGGCGAGGTCACGCCGCTGCCTTCAAAGGACGCCATCAAGCTCGATGCGCCGCGTCCGCTGCCGATCCCGCGCCAGCACTTGGCCGACGAACAGGCGGCGCTGCAGGAATCGCTGTCCGACGAATTCACGATCGACACGCTGCTCGATACCGACGAAGCGCTCAGCTATGCGCGCCAGGGCATCGGCCCCGACGTGCTGCGCAAGATGCGGCGCGGTCATTGGGTGATCCAGGGCCAGCTCGACCTGCACGGCTTGCGCACCGATGAAGCGCGGGAAGCGCTGGCCGAGTTTCTGCGCGCATCGCTGAAGCGCGGCTGGCGCTGCGTGCGCGTCATTCACGGCAAGGGACTCGGTTCCGTCAACAAGGAACCAGTGCTGAAGAAAAAGGTAAGGAACTGGCTGGTGCAGAAGGACGAAGTGATTGCCTTCTGTCAGGCGCGCGCGGCCGACGGCGGCGCCGGCGCGCTGATCGTGCTGCTCAAGTCATCCTGAGCGCGCCGCGGCCCGCACGATCGGCGGGCCAGCCACCGAAATCAGACGGCGTCGGAACCGGTTTCGCCGGTACGGATGCGCACCACCTGCTCCACTGACTGCACGAAAATCTTGCCGTCGCCGATCTTGCCGGTGCGTGCGGCCTTGATGATCGCATCGACGGCCTGGTCGACACCTTCGTCGTCCACCACCGCCTCTACCTTCACCTTGGGCAGGAAATCGACCACGTATTCGGCGCCGCGGTACAGCTCGGTGTGCCCCTTCTGACGGCCGAAACCCTTGACTTCAGTGACGGTCAGGCCGGTGACGCCGACTTCTGCCAGCGCCTCGCGTACTTCGTCGAGCTTGAACGGCTTGATGATGGCGGTAATTTGCTTCATTAATACTCCTTGCTAGTCAGTTGGTTGCAATCGCGGCGGTCATTGCGTTTCCCGTATTTTGCCTTTGTTTTGCCGACGGCGCGGAATTTCCTGCATCGCCGGCCTCCAGCCATCACTCCTCGCGCTCGGGAATATTCTCCAGATCGGCCAGCCATACCACCGATTCCGCGTCGCTCGGTGCACGCCAGTCGCCGCGCGGCGACAGCGAACCGCCGGAGCCGACTTTCGGCGCATTCGGCACGCAGGAGCGCTTGAACTGGCTTTGGCGGAAAAAGCGGTCGAGGAAAATCCCGAGATTGCGCTTGATCTCGACCAGGCTGTACTGGCGACGCACCACCTGTTCGGATTCGGGCCAGGCGCCCTTGTCGCGATCGGCCCACGCAGTCCACGACAGGAAAGCGATCTTGGTCGGCGCGAAACCGAAACGCAGCACGTGGTACAGGTTGAAGTCCTGCAGCTCGTAGGGGCCGATCACGGCCTCGGTCTTCTGTTCCGGCGCCCCCGCCGATTTGCCCGGGATCAGTTCGGGACTGATATCGGTATCCAGCACGCGCAGCAGCACGTCGGCGCCGGCACTGCCGATCTCGCCCTTCTCCGCCACCCAGCGCACCAGGTGGCTGATCAATGTCTTCGGTACGCTGGCGTTCACGTTGTAGTGCGACATGTGGTCGCCGACGCCGTAGGTGCACCAGCCAAGCGCCAGTTCGCTCAGGTCGCCGGTGCCGATCACGATCGCCTGCTGATGATTGGCCAGGCGGAACAGGTGGTTGGTGCGCTCGCCGGCCTGCACGTTCTCAAAGGTGATGTCGAAGACTTCCTTGCCTTCGACGTAAGGATGGCCGAGGTCCTTCAGCATCTGCAGGCAACTCGGGCGGATGTCGATTTCGCGGGCGGTGCAGCCGACCGCTTCCATCAGCTGTCTTGCCTGCTGCAACGTACGCTCGCTGGTAGCAAAGCCCGGCATCGTGTAAGCCAGGATGTTCGTGCGCGGCAGCCCGAGCCGGTCCATCGCCTTGGCGCACACCAGCAGCGCATGCGTGGAATCGAGACCGCCGGACACGCCGATGACGACCTTGCGTATGCCGCTGGACGCCAGGCGCTGCAGCAGCGCCTGCACCTGGATGTTGTAGACCTCTTCGCAGCGCACGTCGCGGTACAGCGGATTGGATGGCACATAGGGGAAGCGTTCGACGCGGCGCTCCAACAGCAGGCGGCCGTCGGGCACCGGCAATTCCAGCGAAACCACGCGGAATGCCGCAACTTCTTCCGCATGCCGCCGCACCGACTGGCCGAAGGTCGTCATGTGCATGCGCTGCAGCGATAGCCGCTCCAGGTCGACGTCCGCGCGGATCAGGTGCGAGTCGTCCGCAAAGCGCTGCGACTCGACCAGCAGGTCGCCGTTCTCGCAGATCAGCGCCTGGCCGTCCCAGGCGAGATCGGTCGTCGATTCGCCGCGGCCGGCCGACGAATACAGGTAGGCCGCGAGGCAGCGCGCCGACTGCTGCGACACCAACTGGTGCCGATAACCGGATTTGCCGATGACGATATTCGAGGCCGACAGGTTGACCAGCACGGTGGCGCCGGCCAGCGCGGCGAATGACGACGGCGGAATCGGCACCCACACGTCTTCGCAGATTTCGACATGAAAGCGGAGGGAGGGAATATTGGCGACATCGAACAGCAGCGCCGCGCCGAAATCAACGTTCTGGCCCAGCAGTGAAATAGACTGCACGCTGGCGCAGTCGGCCGCGCTGAACTGGCGCGCCTCGTAAAATTCGCCATAGTTCGGCAGGTAGCTTTTCGGCACCACGCCGCAGATGCGGCCACCCGCCACCACGACTGCGCAATTGAACAGCAAGTGTTCTACGCGCAGGGGCATGCCGACGATCATCGCCAGCGGCAGTTTTTTGGAAGCCTCCACGATCTTGGCCAGCGCCTGCAGGCAGCCGTCCAGCAACGCGCGCTGGTGAAACAGGTCGTCGCAGGTGTAGGCGGACAGGCCCAGCTCGGGGAATGCGATCAGCACGGCACCTTCCGCCGCCGCCTGCTTCGCCAGCGCGATGGTTTCACGCGCGTTGAAGTGCGGATCGGCGACCTTGCAGCGCGGCACGCCAACCGCCACGCGTGCAAAGCCATGCGAGTAGAGATTGAAAAAGTTGCCTTTCATGAGGTCCTGCCGCCTGTTCCCATGCTGTCGATTTGTCATATTGTAGTGGCATTCCGTCGCGGCATTCGCGCGCCGTGTTTCGCGCCGCACCCGCAAACGCGCTTTTGCGTAGAATGGGCCGCTCGCGGTGCAATATTCTTCGGCGCCGCAGCACGCTCATCCTATGCCGCAAACGCACTTTCCCATCGACCAGCCGACGTCATCCGCCAGCTTTCGCACGCGGATCGTTTCATCGCTGGCCGAGATCGGCCAGCCTGCCTGGGACGCGCTGCTGGCGCTGCAGCGGGACGCCAATCCCTTTCTGTCCTACGCGTTCCTGCATGCCTTGCACGAATCGGGCTCTGCTTCGGCGGACACTGGCTGGCAGCCGCAATACTTGACGCTGTGGCGGGACGAACAGCTGGCCGCCGCCATGCCGCTGTACGCAAAGGCGCATTCCTATGGTGAATACGTGTTCGACTGGGCCTGGGCCGATGCCTATGAACGCCATGGCCTCGACTATTACCCGAAGCTGCTGTCGGCGATCCCGTTCACGCCGGTCACCGGCAGCCGCCTGCTGGCCAGCGATGACCACGCGATGCACGCGCTGCTCGCCGCGCTGACCGCGATCCGGCAAAGCGAGGGATTTTCATCGACGCACATCCTGTATCCGCCACAGGCGCAGGCGGAAGCTCTGCAGCAAGCCGGATTCCTGCTGCGCAGCGGCGTGCAATTCCACTGGCTGAATGCCGGCTATCAGGATTTCGAGCAATTCCTGGAAACGCTGGAGCGCAAGAAGCGCAAGAACATCCGTGCCGAGCGCCACAAGGTGCACGAAGCCGGCGTGCGCTTCCGCCAGATCGAGGGGCACGATGCAAGCGAAGCCGACTGGACCTTCTTCAAGCGCTGCTACGACCGCACCTATGCCGCACACCACTCGCGACCCTACCTGAACCTCGATTTCTTTCTGCGCATCGCGGCCGCCATGCCAGACAATCTGCTGCTGATCGTGGCCGAGCGTGACGGCCGCCCGATCGCCTCGTCGCTGGTGGTGCACGATGCGCGCACGCTGTACGGCCGCTACTGGGGCGCGCTGGAACACGTGGACTGCCTGCACTTCGAAACCGC
>DATMTZ010000131.1:0-3447 GCA_035563975.1 Oxalicibacterium sp.
GTTTCAGGCCGCGGTTTTCAAATTTGGTGACCGGGCGGTAGTCGGGGCGCGTCGCGTAACCATCCGCAGTATTTTGCAGTGCCGGCTCGCCACTTAATACTTCCAGCATTTGCTCCGCATATTCCTGCCAGTCGGTGGCGCAATGCAGGTAGCCGCCGGGCGCCAGACGCGACGACAGCAGCTCCACCATAGGCGGCTGGATCAGGCGGCGCTTGTTGTGGCGCGCCTTGTGCCACGGGTCCGGAAAGAACACATGTACACCGGCCAGCGAAGCGGGCGCGATCATGTGCGTCAGCACCTCGTAGGCATCGTGCTGGACGATGCGCACATTGTTCAATTGCTGTTCGCCGATCAGCTTCAGCAGGCTGCCAACGCCGGGCGTGTGCACTTCGACGCCGATGAAATTCTTGTCCGGCATGCCGGACGCGATCGTCGCCGTCGTCTCACCCATGCCGAAACCGATTTCCAGAATGGTCGGTGCCGTGCGGCCGAATGCCTGCGTCACATCCAGCGGCGCCTTGTCGTAAGGAATCAGATAGCGCGGTCCGAGTTCAGCCAGCGCGCGCCCCTGCGCCGTCGACACGCGGCCGGCGCGCGTCACGAAGCTGCGGATGCGTCGCTCGCTCGGGTCGTAGAAAAGCGGCTTGGCGCCGCCGTCGTCTGAAGTGTGGTCGGTCATGCTGATATCTGCAAAAACGGCGCGTTGCCGCGCATAAAAAAGGCACCGCACGGTGCCGTATCGACAAAAGAGCGTCGCCGGCGCTATTTTACCCGCTGCGCCTGCACGCGGCGTGCCGCGATGGAAGGATGGCGGCTGCCGAAGCGGCGGTTTCGTCGTAAAGTGAGCGGCATTGCGGCGCCGCTGCGCCGGCCGGAGAAGAAGAAATGAATCGATTGATGCTGCGCATTGCCGCGATTGCGTTCGGCGTAGCCGCCATCGCAGGCTGTACATCCAACACGCCGTCAACGCCCGCGCCGGTGCAAGCAGCGTCCACATTTCCCGAAGCCTACTATCGCGACGCGCGGGCACGTGGCGAGAAGATCCTCCACGTCGACGCGCATGCTTCGCAACTGGTGCTCGAGGTCAGGCGCGCCGGCGCGTTTGCCCGCTTCGGCCATGACCACGTGGTTGCCAGCCACGACGTGAGAGGCTATGTCGCGCCCGATGACGGACGCGCCGATCTGCTGATCCAGCTTGACCAGCTGGTCGTCGATGAAGCGCCGTTACGCAAGCAGGCGGGCTTCGACACACAGCCGACGGCGGACGATATCGCTGGCACCCGCCGCAACATGTTGAGCAAGGTGCTCGACGCCGAGCGCTTTCCGTTCGCGCTGGTACATATCAGGTGTACCGGCGATGCATCGATGTTGAGGGTGGCGATCACTTTGCACGGCGTAACGCGAAGTTATACCGTGCCGGCAGCCATCGAAACCATTGCGAACGGCATGGCCGTTACCGGCAAGATGCATTTCAACCAAACCGATTTCGGCATCCGGCCCTTCGCGATCCTGAACGGCGCGCTCAGCGTGCAGGACAGGCTGGATCTGCGTTTCAGGATCGTCGCGACAAAATAAAAAAGGCCGTGCGCGGGATGCGTCACGGCCTTGTTAGATGCGGTGCATCTCAGGGTTTGCTTCCCTGTTCCGGCGTCGTGTTGTAGCTGTTGCCGAACTGGCCGTAGGCCGGTGTGTCCCAGGTGGTCGTGTCTTGCGAGTGGTCGATGCTCAAGCCTTCCGAAGGGCCGGAAGCCACTCCCTTGTCGAGCAGACCGGTGACCACCGGAGGGAACACCGCGACCAGGATCACCATCAGGATCTGCAGGCCGACCCAGGGCAGTGCGCCCCAGTAGATGTCGCTGCTCTTCACTTCCTTCGGCGCCACGCCGCGCAGGTAAAACAGCGCAAAGCCGAACGGCGGATGCATGAACGAGGTCTGCATGTTCACGCACAGCATCACGCCGAACCATACCAGCGCTGCCTGCGAAGCGGCTTCCGGGCTGCCCATGCTGGCCAGCAGCAGAGGCGACAGGATTTTTTCCGCGACCGGCGCCAGCATCGGCACCACGATGAAGGCGATCTCGAAGAAATCGAGGAAGAACGCCAGGAAAAAGATGAACAGGTTGACCACGATCACAAAGCCGATCCATCCGCCCGGCAGGTCGGTGAACAGATGCTCGACCCAGGTGCCGCCATCCACGCCCAGGAACACGACCGAGAAACAGGTCGAGCCGATCAGGATGAACACCACCATGCAAGTCAGGCGCATGGTCGACTGGTATCCCTGCACGATCAGGTCGCGCAGCTCGCGGATGCGGCTGGCGCGGAACACCAGCCAGGCAATGCCGGCGTAGCCGACCGCCAGCGCGCCTTGCAGCAGGGGCGCGGTGTCGAAGGGCAGGCTGAGGCCGTCAATGTAGGACAGCGCCCCGATCAAGGCGGCAAGCACCAGGCCTGCCATCGCGATGCGGAAGAACAGGCGGTCGCGCGTGCTGAATTCCTTGTGGCGGATCACCGCCAGCACCACCGCGCCAAGCGCGCCCATCGCGCCGCTCTCGGTCGGCGTCGCGATACCGAGCATCATCGTGCCCAGCACCATGAAGATCAGCACTGCGGACGGAATGATGCCGCGCAGGCACATCTTCCACAAAGCCCATCCCTGCAGCGTGCGGTCTTCCTTGGGAATCGCCGGCACCCAGTCGGGCTTGATGCGCGACAGCAGGAAGGTGTACAAGACGAACAGCAGGATCTGCAGCAGCGACGGCCCCCACGCGCCGAGATACATGCTGCCGACGTCGGCGCTCGAGGTTTGCGTGCGCAGCTGGTCGGACAACACCACCAGCACCAGCGACGGCGGCACCAGCTGCGTGATGGTGCCGGACGCGGCCAGCACGCCGGTCGTGTAACGCATGTTGTAGCGATAGCGCATCATCACCGGCAGCGAAATCATCGCCATCGTGATCACCTGCGCGGCGACGGTGCCGGTGATGGCGCCGAGCACGAAGCCGACCAGGATCACCGAATAGCCGAGCCCGCCGCGGATCGGGCCGAACAACTGCCCCATCGAGTCCAGCATTTCTTCCGCCAGTCCGCATTTTTCGAGGATGGCGCCCATGAAAGTGAAAAACGGGATCGCCAGCAGCAAGTCGTTCGACAGCACGCTGCCGAACATGCGCGCCGGCACTGCCTGCAGATAATTGATGCCGAAGAAACCGAGCTCGATCGAGATGAAGCCGAAGAACAGGCCCAGCGCCATCAGCGAAAACGCGACCGGGAAGCCGATCAGCATGAAGACGACCAGCCCGCCGAACATCAGCGGCGGCATGTATTCAATTGGAATCATTGGACCGGCCTTTCATACTTCGCATCGAGTTCCGCATCGCCGTGCAACGCTGCGATACGCTTGATCAGTTCGGAGACGCCCTGCAGCGCCAGCAGCGTGAAGCCGAC
>DATMTZ010000132.1:0-3466 GCA_035563975.1 Oxalicibacterium sp.
ATTAAAACCGATATAAAAGCGGGAACAGAATGCCAAGCTTCAATCGCCGCAAAGCGAAGAATTCCACCGTATGGTCCAAGGCGCGTCCGCTGGGACGGCTTGCGCGCGGCAAGCAGGTCTCGTACGACGAGGATCTGGAACACGAAGCGGAATCGCGGGCATTACGCCGGCGCGGCATCTACCTGCTGCCCAACGCCTTTACGACGGCTGGATTGTTCTGCGGTTTTTACGCGATCGTGATGGCGATGGGGCAGAAGTTCGACTACGCGGCGGTCGCGATCTTTGCGGCGATGCTGCTCGATTCCATCGACGGACGCGTGGCGCGCCTGACGCACACGCAAAGCGAATTCGGCGCACAGTACGATAGTCTGGCCGACATGGTGTCTTTCGGCGCCGCGCCTGCGCTGGTGATGTACGTGTGGGCATTGCAGGACCTCGGCAAGCTGGGCTGGCTGGCCGCCTTCGTCTACTGCGCGGGCGGCGCCTTGCGGCTGGCGCGCTTCAATACCAATATCGGCGTGGTCGACAAGCGTTACTTCCAGGGCTTGCCGAGCCCGGCGGCAGCAGCCCTGGTGGCGGGCTTCATCTGGCTGATGCAGGATCTCGGCTATCCGGGACGCAACCTGAGCTGGGCCGGTTGGGCGATCACGCTGTACGCGGGGCTGACGATGGTGACCAATGTGCCGTTCTACAGCTTCAAGGACATCAATTACCGCAAGTCGGTGCCCTTCATCGCGATCTTCCTGATCGTGCTGGCCTTCGTCGCGATTGCCGGCGATCCGCCGAAAGTGTTGTTCGGCCTGTTCGTCTTGTACGGACTGTCGGGCTATGCCGTTTATTTCTGGCGGCTCGCGAAGGGCAAGCCGGTCAGCATCGTACAAACTGAAATGGATCACGACGATCATTGAGGTCGTCTTCCGACCAGGAACATCGAGCGATCGCTCAGGAGCGCAACATGGCAGCCGATTCCAACCGCCTCATCATTTTCGATACCACGCTGCGCGATGGCGAGCAATCGCCCGGCGCCTCGATGACCAAGGATGAAAAAATCCGCATCGCGCGGCAGCTGGAGCGCCTGAAAGTCGACGTGATCGAAGCCGGCTTTGCAGCGGCTTCGCAAGGCGACTTCGAGGCGATCCAGGCGATTGCCGGCATCATCAAGGACGCTACTGTCTGTTCGCTGTCGCGCGCCAACGACATGGACATCCGGCGCGCCGCAGATGCGCTGGCGCCGGCTGAGCGCAAGCGCATCCACACCTTCATCGCCACTTCGCCGCTGCACATGCAGAAGAAACTGCGCATGACGCCGGAACAGGTGCTGGAGCAGGCCAGGCTGGCGGTGCGCTTCGCGCGCAAGTTTACGGATGACGTCGAATTCAGCCCGGAAGACGGCAGCCGCTCCGACATCGATTTCCTGTGCCGCGTAATTGAAAGCGTGATCGACGAAGGCGCTACCACGATCAATTTCGCCGACACCGTCGGCTACGGCGTGCCTGGGCTCTACGGCAACATGCTGAAGACGCTGCGCGAGCGCATACCGAACGCAGACAAGGCGGTATGGTCCGTGCATTGCCACAACGACCTCGGCATGGCGGTCGCCAACTCGCTGGCCGGCGTGATGATAGGCGGCGCGCGCCAGGTCGAATGCACGATCAACGGACTGGGTGAACGCGCCGGCAATACCGCGCTGGAGGAAATCGTGATGGCGGTGCGCACGCGACGCGATCACTTCAACCTGGAAGTCGGCGTCGATACCACGCAAATCGTGCCGACGTCCAAGCTGGTGTCGCAGATCACCGGCTTTGCCGTGCAGCCGAACAAGTCGGTGGTCGGCGCCAATGCATTCGCGCATGCGTCCGGCATTCACCAGGATGGCGTGCTGAAGGCGCGCGACACTTACGAAATCATGCGCGCCGAAGATGTCGGCTGGACGGCCAACAAGATCGTGCTCGGCAAGCTGTCGGGCCGCAACGCCTTCAAGCAGCGCCTGGAAGAACTCGGCATCGCGCTCGAATCGGCTGCCGAGATGGATGCCGCCTTCGTGCGCTTCAAGGAACTTGCCGACCGCAAGGCGGACATCTTCGATGAAGACATCATGGCGCTGGTGTCGGACGAGCAGCACGCGCATGAGCATGAGTACTACCAATTTGTCTCGCTGTCGCAGCAATCGTCGACGGTCGCCAGGCCGAAGGCGGAGGTGGTGTTCGCCGTCGATGGCCGTGAACAGACTTGCAGCGCGGAGGGAAATGGCCCTGTCGATGCGATCGTCAACGCGATCGAGTCGAAAGTCGACAGCGGCGCGGAGCTGCTGCTGTTCTCCGTCAACGCGATCACGACCGGCACCGAATCGCAGGGCGAAGTCACCATGCGTTTGTCGAAGGCGGGGCGCATCGTCAACGGCGTCGGTGCCGACCTCGATATCGTGGTGGCCTCTGCCAAGGCTTACATCTCGGCGCTGAACAAGCTGCATTCCAAAACCGAAAAACTGAATCCGCAGCTATAAGATATTCATGCTCTGTCAAGAAGGCCTTGCCGTGCGCAAGGCCTTTTTGTTTTGCAGTCGTGTGGCGCGTCATGCGACGCAACAGCCGCCTGCCGATAAGTTGGAAACCGTACAGATCGGCGTCGTCGCCCGGAACAGAATCGTAGCGTTCTCATTTCATCACGGCGATGATATCCAACAGCGGGAGGTAAAAATGAATGAGCGCCGTTTTCGGTGGCATCGCGTTTGTTCTCTGCCGGCTTTAGGCATCTTCCTCTTCGCACTTGCGGTGCTCGGCATCGCGGTTTATTTCCCTGTACTTCCGTCCGCTATTGCCGGCAATGCGTTGTGGCAAGAGGAAGCGGAGCTTCCCGACTGGCAACGATATGTCGCATGGCATGAATCGTGGCACTACGTCGTACTCGAAGATGCCCGCTGGAACTGTCTGCTAGCGGGAGCGGAGACCATCATCCAGAGGTAAATCCGTCCTTTATGTGTGTTGTCGAACAGAGCCATAAGGGTCGTTGCCGCATAGTGAATGACACGCCCTGCATGCGACGCATCGTTTCCTCGATGGAACGATGTGCGCTCTGTCCGAGCCATGCGGAATAGTAACGATCGGCAGTGAAGAGCCAGCCGGTTACGATCCTGAAAGGAATACTCATGAACGACGAACTGATTGATACTCTGAATGACCTTATCGAAACCTGCAAGGACGGCGAGGAAGGTTTCAAAACCTGCGCGCAGGACATCAGCGATAGCCAATTCAAGCAATCTTTTCTTACCCGTGCGGCGGGCTGTGCGGCAGCCGCTAAGGAATTGCAGGCGCTGGTCGTTGCGCACGGCGGCAGCCCGGAGAGAAAAAGCAGCCTGAGCGGCACCCTGCATCGCCGCTGGGTCGACATCAAATCCGCGATCATGGGCAAGGATGATGAAGCCATCCTGAACGAGTGTGAACGCGGCGAGGACGTGGCAAAGAAAAGC
>DATMTZ010000133.1:0-8408 GCA_035563975.1 Oxalicibacterium sp.
TAGCGAACATCCTGCCGCGCCGATGCCGGCTACGATGAAGCGTGATCGACAGGAGCTGCAATGGACGATATCAAATACAAGGATCGCGCGATCTCGCTGGTAACGCAGGAGTTCGGCAACGGCACGGCAGTCGAAGTGACGGTCGACGGCGAAAAGGTGCTGGATCGCTTCGATGCGCGTGCGCTGTTCACGACCGAGGAAGAAGCCTTGCGCGCAGGCGAGCAATACGGCAGGGATTACATCGACGGCCGCCCGCTGGCCGGCAAACGCACCAATGCGGACGAACCGGGCAAGACCGTGCACTCTTACAACCCGGGCGACCACGGCACTGGGCGCAGCTAGGTCCGCGCGACGCGTCGGCACGCTCAGGTCGCCGAACGCCGGCGCCCTGACAGCAGTTTTTTCAGCTTGGCGCCGATGCGAGCCGGCAGCCCCACGGAGTCGGCAGCGAACTCGCTCGTTTTTTGCCGCAGCAGCTGGATGCCGATGCGCGGCGACAGCATGACCTGGTTGCCGAAATCCAGCACTGGTTTCCCCGACAGGTCCGCAATCCTGGCCGCCTGCAGCTGATCGCTCTCGATGAACAGCACCGCGTCGGACAGCGATGCATAAATCTTCGCCTTGAAGGCGGCCTTTTCCTCGCGTGATACTGCCGGCAGCGCGGGCATGTACAGCTGCTGGTACTGGATGCCGTTCTGCGACAGCCACAGCTCGGTCTGCCGGCGATACCGTTCGGACCGGCTGGTAACCAGATAGCCGACCTTGTACGTCGGCACGATCTGGCGCCGCGCGTAGGCGATGGCGTCGAGATACTCTGCATCCTCCTCCTTGCACCGCAGCGGCTCGCACAACACGCCGTCGATCGCAAAGCAGAAGGTCGCCAGATCCTTCCGATGGCAGGTATTCCACTGGAACAATCGCGGCATCGGCACCACTTGTGCGTACACGTCGGTCATGTGCGTCGAACCCGGGGTGGCGTAAAACGCCATGTAAGTCACCTTGCCGCTGTAGCCGCAACTGCCGATCTGTTCGCGAACCGCGTCCAGCGCCTTTCCGGTATGGATGCTGTCGTCCACGACCAGAACATTCCTTGCCTGCTGCGCGCAGACGATATCGCCGCCGCCTGCATTGCGCGTGCTGCCGGTTCGCAGCGGATCGTTGCGTAAAAACGCACCGAGCTCGCAGAAGCGCACGTTCAGGTTCAACGCCAGCACGGAAGCGACCATCAGCCCGCTGCGCGGCACGCCGACCACCAGGTCGATCTCTGGCGGAATCTTGTGCAGCGCATGCAGCACATCGTTGGAAAGATCGGCGAAGGATTTGTAGTTCAGCAATGCGCGCATATCGTCATCCCCGGGTGTCAGTGTGCGTTCGCGGCGGGCGCGATGGCGGATTTTCGTATGACCTTTTGCAGAATGCCGAGACTTTCGCGCAGCGCGGCCGGATCGACGAAGTAAAACAACAGCATGTAGATGCAAGCGCCGAGCGGTACGAAGAACGCGATGTTCGACAGCGCGTTCCACTGCAGCGCATTGCGCAGCACGGCGATCATGCCGGCCATCGCCAGCGCAACCAGGATGGGCGGCACGATTTTCTTCAGGTAGTCGCTTGCGCGGATGTCCAGCAGCCGCAGCGCGATGCGCGTTGTGATCGGTGAAAATATCAGCGTCTTGGCCGCAAAGGCGGCCGCCAGGCAGGTCAGTCCGTAGCGCGCGAAGATGAACAGGATCACGATGTTCATGCCCGCCTTGAAGAGGCCGATCGCGCTCAGCCAGTGCGCCTTGTGCCGGATCAGCAGCACGTTGGAACTGTATTGCGCGACGCTGCGGTTGAACCCGGTCACGGCCAGGATCGCCAGCACTGGCGCGACGTCCGCCCACTTGTCGCCCATCAGCAGCTGGATCACATCCGGCGCCAGCGCTGCCAGCCCGGCGAACAGCGGCGCAGTGAACAGTGCGGTAAAGCCGACGCAGCTCAGGTAGGAACGGCGGAAGGTGGCCGGATCGTCGGCAAAGGCGGCCAGCGCCGGCAGCGCCACGCTGTTGAGACCGCTGCTGATGACCAGCGTCGATGCGGTCAGCAGGCGCTTGGCGGCGTTGTACACGCCGGTCGCGGCCGGCCCCAGGTAGTACGCCGAAAGCAGCACGTCGCCCTGGTTGCTCAGCATGCTGGCCACCGAGTTCAACGACACGAAGCGGCCATAGCCGGCAATCGCCCAGACATTCTGCCAGCGTATGCGCCAGCCCGGCCGCCATTCGCTGGCGCGCCACAGCCAGATCAGGCTGACGACGCTGGTCACGATCTGCTGCGCGATCAGGCTGTCGATGCCATAGCCCTGGATCGCCATCGCGATGCCGACCGCGCCGCCGATGCAGACGGAACTGACCGAACGAATCGCAAGGCTCTTGAAACGCAGGTGCTTGGTCAGCCAGATCTCGTGCATTTTCGCCAGCCCGGTGGTCAGCAGCAGCACCGAGATCCACTGGAGCGAGCCGGCGATGTCGCCATGGTCCAAGGCATCGGCGATCGGACCGGCGAACAGGAACAGCACCAGTGCCGAGAACGCGCCGCCGATCAGGATGACGAAGAATCCGGCATCGTAATCTTCCGCGCTGGGCGCCGTCTTCGCATAGAACGTGGTGCCGATGCTCTCGATGAAAATCTGCCGGAACAATTCGACCGCTACGAGCGCGGCGGCCATGATGCCGAAGGCTTCCTTCGACACGAAACGCGCCGTCACGAGGAAGACAGCGAATACAAGAATCTGTCCGAGACTCTGGTTGCCGATGGACCAGAGGGCGCTCCGTCCTATGCTGCGGGCTGTGTAGACTTGCTTCAAGATCGCCCCTGAGTCGGTGAGGAACGGCGTTCGTTCGTGAACTGGATCAGCAAGGCAGCGTCGCCTTCGCCAACGGGCCAATGTTCTTGTTCAAATAAATGGCAAACAGTTGACCTTCACGAAGCGCGATTGTTCCAGTGGTATTGTTAAATCATTCGACTGCCATCTCTGCTAATTTGAAAGGAAGAAACATGGAATACGTCAACTTGGGCCGCACCGGGATGAAGGTGTCCCGGCTCTGTCTGGGCTGCATGACCTACGGCGCGCCCAAGCGCGGCCTGCACGCGTGGACGCTGGACGAGGAGAAGAGCCGCCCGCTGATCCGGCAGGCAGTGGAGCAGGGCATCAACTTCTTCGATACCGCCAACAGCTATTCGGACGGCACCAGCGAGGAGATCGTCGGCCGCGCGCTGAAGGATTTCGCAAAGCGCGACGAGATCGTGATTGCGACCAAGGTCTTCTTCCCGCCGCAGGGACAGCCTCTGCTCGGCGGCTTGTCGCGCAAGGCAATCATGGCGGAGATCGACAAGAGCCTGCGCCGGCTCGGCACCGATTACGTGGACCTGTATCAGATCCACCGCTGGGACTATCACACGCCGATCGAGGAAACGCTGGAAGCCCTGCACGACGTGGTGAAGGCAGGCAAGGCGCGCTATATCGGCGCCTCGTCGATGTTCGCGTGGCAGTTCGCCAAGGCGCTGTATACCGCCGACCTGCACGGCTGGACGCGCTTCGCGACGATGCAGAACCACCTGAACCTGCTGAACCGCGAAGAAGAACGCGAAATGCTGCCGTTGTGCGAAGCGGAAGGCGTCGGCGTGATCCCGTGGAGTCCGCTGGCGCGTGGCCGGCTCACGCGCGACTGGCAGGACGACACGCCGCGCATCGCAGCCGACAACTACGGCAAGACGCTGTATGCGGAGACCGGCGAACTGGATAAACCGATCGTCGAACGCGTCGCGGCGCTGGCTGCGCAGCGCGGCGTACCGCGCGCGCAGATCGCGCTGGCCTGGGTATTGCAAAAATCGGCAGTGACGGCGCCGATCATCGGCGCGTCGAAGGCGGCGCACCTGGACGATGCGATCGCAGCGCTGGCGTTGCGCCTGACGCCGGAGGAAGTCGCATCGCTGGAGCGGCCTTACCAGCCGCACCCGGTGGTCGGATTTGAATAGCGGTCAAGGAAGATGACAGGCGCGGCATGGAATCGGCCTTCCGCGCCGTGAAACCGTAGCGCCACCGAAGCGGCGCCGTTCAGCGCACCGGCTGCAAGGTCGGCGCGTTGCGGAACGGACGCGCATCGAGCGGTATGTCGATCACGAATGTCGTGCCGCGTTCGGCGGCGCTGTCGACCACGATACTGCCGCCATGGCTTTCCGTGACGCCGCGCACATAAGGCAGGCCGATACCCCAGCCGCGGTTTTCACTTCCCTTGGCGGATGCCGTGCGCCGGAAGACCTGGAAGATGCCTTCCTGCTCCTCCGGCGGAATCGGGTCGCCCTCGTTATGTACGGATATCAGCACGCGGCCCTCCACCTCCTCCAGCTTGATCAGCACCGGCGTATGCGGATGGCCATACTTCACGGCATTGCCGAGCACGTTTTCGAGCGCTCTTTTCAGCGCCTCGCGATCCCACCAGCCGGTGACCGTGCCGCCCCGCACTTCGAAACGCGGCCCATGCCGGATGGCGCATTCCTCGACGACTTCGTTGACCGTTTCCAGCAAGTCGAAATGGCGCAGCTTGAGTTGCAGGCGCTCGCCGCTTTCAAACAGCATGGAATCCAGCAAGGACTGGATCATGCCGTCCATGCGTTGCAGATTGCCGATGATTCTGGCAGCAAGCGCTTTCATCTTGCATGGATCGTCCAGCCGCAAGATCATCTCGGAAGTCACTCTGGCGGAATGCAGCGGATTGCGCAGGTCATGTGTCAGCGCAGCCAAAAACTGCTCGCGCAGCGCCGCGCGCACCATCGAGAAGGTGTTGATCGCTTCAGTCAGCGCAGTGTCGATCGAATTGTTGATGATGGCGATTTCGCGGTGATCCAGCGCAACGCCGCCTTGGTGCAGAACGTCGAAAATGGTTTCGCGAAAAACCTGGAACTCGATGATGATCGCCAATGGGTCGTATGTGGTCAGGCGGGCACGTTCGCCGCCGTGTTCGTGCGCGATCGACGTGGATTCGATGCCATTTCTTCTTGCGCATTCCGGCGTAAGCGCCTTCGCAATGTTTTCGTAAAACAAGGGAATGGTGTCGATCAGAATCGGATGGCTGACATTGCGCGCCTGTTCGATTCTTTCACGCAGCTTGTGCTCGCACTGCAGCAATACCGCATCGCGCAGCTCAAGCATTTTCCTCGAGGTCTGCGACAGTTTTTCGGCATCCGAGGCTTGATCGCTCACCTTGCTCACGTCCGTCGCCTTTGCGAAAGTCAGGGCCGAAATTATTTCTCGCCCCTAACTTCAAATAATAGGCGTGCTGTTGCGTTGTGAACGTTAAAGATTGAAAAATATGTGGCGTTCGCGCACTGGCATTGCAAATTCCGCTTGCCGTGGTGCATTGCGAGGAAATGATGTCGCTGTCAGCCGCGAGCGGGCCGCAGGAAATTCCGTTAAAGCATGGACTTGCAGGAAAGACGCAGGTGCGACATGTCGCTATGCGGCAACTTTTTCTTCCAGCTCTTTCGCCATCTGCAGATGTTTGCTGAACATCTTCTCTCCCTTTTGTGCCAGCGCCCGGATGTCGCGATCCTGCTCGTGCGCCGCGCACTGCGCGAACATTCGCAGATGTTCTTCGTGGTCCTTCCTGTTCTGCTGTGCAAAGCCGCGATCGAAATCACGCTCCGATAATTGCGCGATCGTGTCGATCAGCGCGAGGTTTTCTTCGGTCATCTGCAGCGTGGCATCGAGTTTCTTCTTCTGCGCCAGTTGTTCCATCTCCAGACCCAGCTGTCCGTGCTCGTCGATCATCGTTTCTGCCATCGCGAGCACCTCCTCGCGGTGCGATTTTCTGAGCGCCAGCATGCACAGTTCCATTTCCGCCAGCGTGTCCTGCATGGCTTTCAGCAGGAAAGCGGCGCGCTCCGGCGTGACATCGGCATTCTTCATGGCGTCCTTGCTCGAATAGGAAAGCGGAACCTATGTGACAAGAAAATTGCCGGCAGGTTCGGATGAATGGATGAGCCTGGCGCGTCTGTTGACGCGCATGCCGCCATGATTGCGTCGTCGTCGTGTGGGATTTCGTACGGAGAGGCCCGCCATTCTTCGGTTAACTCTGTCGGTAAGCCTGCAAGGAGAAACCATGCGCACGCATCCCGCCGTCCTGCATCAACCCGCCGCCAAAAAAGGCATGCTGATCGGCACGGCTGCGACAGTCGCGCTCGGCGCTTTCTTCGCCAGGAGGACATACGTCAAAAGACATCCGCGGGCCGAAACGGCTGCCGAGGTAAAAGCATCGCAAGAGAACCGGCACGAATCCTCGACGACGCAGCAGGTGCTGGACCTGCTGAAACTCGCCGTGCCGCTGGTGGTCGCGCTGCAGTCGGAGTCGGACTCGGGGCGAAAATCGCCGCACCGGGAAACGCCGCAGCCCGCGGAGATGCCGCCTTCGCCGCAACAGTACGTGGAGCAGGTCACGCCGGCAGTGGCGCATATCGCGCCGGGAAACTGGTGGCAGCAGGGCTGGCGCATGATAAAGGCGACCGTCAACGCGTGGATCGACGATTTCGCGCCGAGCATGGGCGCGGCCATCGCGTACTACACGATCTTTTCAATTGCGCCCATGCTGGTGATTGCGATCGCGGTGGCGGGCATGATTTTCGGACAGGATGCGGCGCAGGGAGAAATCGTCACGCAGCTGCGCGGACTGATCGGCAGCGAAGGCGCGGTCGCGGTGCAGGGTTTGCTGAAATCGGCGAACGAGCCGACCGGAGGCGTGATCGCGACGATACTCAGCGTCATCACGCTGGCAATCGGCGCGACCGCGGTGTTCGCGGAATTGCAGAGCGCGCTGGACCGCATCTGGCGCGTGCCGGTCGCGGCGAAGGAGGGCGGCATCTGGAACCTGGTGCGCACCAGGCTGCTGTCTTTCGGATTTGTACTTGGCCTCGGCTTCCTGTTGATCGTGTCGCTGGTCGTTAGCACGGCGCTGGCGGCGCTCGGCAAGTGGTGGGGCGGCTGGTTCGGCGGATGGCAACTGGTACTGCAGCTGCTCAATTTCGTGATCTCGATCGCGGTCTTTACAACGCTGTTTTCATTGATATACAAGTTCATGCCGCGCGTGCGCCTGTCCTGGCATGACGTATGGATAGGCGCCATTTCGACCACGCTGTTGTTTACCGCCGGAAAATACCTGATCGGACTGTATCTCGGCAAGGCCGGCATGAGTTCCGGTTTCGGCGCGACCGGTTCGATCGCGCTGTTGCTCGCATGGGTGTATTACTCGGCGCAAATTTTCCTGCTGGGGGCGGAATTCACCTGGATTTATGCCAACAATTACGGATCGCGCGCGGCGCAGATGAAGGAGGACGCGGCGCAGGCCCCCGACGTTCTTGCGCTTACTGCAATCGACGAAAAAAAATGAATCGAAGGACTTGCGTTGCCCGCTGATCCCGGGCACAATCGTTTCGTGGTCGAGTTCGCTCGCCACACGATTTTGCACTTCCCACTATAGGGCTGGCGAAATCGGTCTGTACAGCCTGCCTCCACTGGACGCGGGCTTTTTTGTTTTTGCGCGGTGAAAAATGCGATCCCGCGTTTTTCGCCATGGCGTATTCCGGAGTTCGACAAAAAAAGACCTTGCCGAAGCAAGGTCTTCCAATCTCATCCAGCGCGTTGGCGTGGCGCGCCAACGCAACTTTTTACGACAAGGCCGGCATCGCTTGCTGTGCGAACGGCTTGCTGCCTTTTCTTCTGCGTGCCAGGAAGCCGAACAGCCCCAGACCGCCCAGCATCATCGCGTAGGTTCCCGGCTCGGGAACGGCCGAGACGGGCGGCAGTCCGGCGTCCTTGAAGAAGAACGTCACGTTCGAATAGTTCGGAACATTGCCGCCATTGTTGAACCAGTCGATCTTGAAGGTGCCGTTGTTGTTGACGCCGCCCGTCAGATGCTCGTCGTCGAACAGGAAGGAAGTGGTAGCGCCGCCCGCATGGATGCCGAGCACCAGGTCCACTACCATGTCCGTCGCGGTGCGGATCGACCATGTACCGCTCTTGTTGTCGGAATTGAGCACGAAGCTCATCGACTGGAAGTCGCCTGCGGCACTCAGCGCACCCGGCGAAAACTGGCCGGCGCTGTTGACTTTCGTCAGCAGATCCCAGGAACCGGTGAACACGCTGTCGAATACGCTGGAATTTCCGTTCGGCCCGGCCTGGCCGTTCTCGGTGGAGAAGGCAATGCCGTCTGCCGCCTGGCCGTTCAGCGTAACGTCGGATACATCGGCGTTCCCGATGCTGGGCGCGGCTGATGCGCCGATCGCAGCAGTGAGGGAAAGCAGTGCGCAACAAAGTTGTAGTTTCATGACAGCCCTTTCAGTTGATAAAAAAACGTGGGAAACCGGTGAGATGCAGTCCTGCC
>DATMTZ010000134.1:0-8700 GCA_035563975.1 Oxalicibacterium sp.
GCCGTGCGCGAGCGAAGAACGCCTGCGCGAAGAATGGTTGTTGTAATGTACGCGAAGTCCGAGAAGAAGATGATGCAACCGGGCCGCAGCGACCCGGCGTGCCGGCTTGTGTGCCAGCCGATGCCGGAATAGTACAGGAACAGGCGGTCCGTTGGTCGGCCGCCGCCGTGCATTACAAGGCGAGCGGCCCCAATGTGCCGACTGCGATCGTCACCAGCCCGAGGAAAAGATTGACCATCACCAGCGTGCGGATTTGCGCCATCGCTGCGCCGCCTGCCGGCCAATCCTGCGCAGCGACCGCGCGCTGCAGGCGCCGGTTCGGCGCGAAGAAAATGTGCGCAAAGATCAGCATCATGACCACGCCCAGGACGAACATCGTCGTCACGTATATCGGCGGCCTGCCGAGCAACGCCATCATGTACAGCCCGCTGCCGAGAATCAGTGCGACCGCGACCCACACCCAGACAAAGAAGCGGCCCAGCGTGGCGGCCAGCAGCGGCAGGCGTTGCTGCGGTTGCAGGAGGGCGGCAGCGGAGGGACGCAGCGCATGATGCGCGAAGAACATGCCGCCGACCCAGATCGTGAATCCGAGAATATGAAGGTACTTTGCGATGAGCATGACGGCCGCCTGTAGTCGTTGTCGATAGGCCGTAGAGTAGCCGAAGGCAGGCAAATTACAAAGGCGGGAAGGGGCACGGTCGGCGAAGCGATTGCGGCTGGGGGATAATCCTCGTTTTGCGCCGCGTCGCGGCGCATGGTCGGAGAACGGAATGCTGGGCTGGTTTGAAAAATTGCTGTACCCGTACAAGGAAGAAGCGCCGGTCACGCCGCCGCGCGGCTTCTTTGCCTTCATCTGGAGCAGCATGCGCGGCGCGCGCCGCTACATGCTGGCGATGACGCTGCTGACCGCCGCCACCGGCGCATTCGAGGCCTTGCTGTTTGCGATGATGGGGCACGTCGTCGACTGGCTCGGCAAGGTGGAACCGGCCAGGCTGTGGCAGCAGGAGCGCAACACCTTGCTGTTGCTGGGCGGACTGGTATTGCTGAGTACCGTGCTGGTGGCGCTGCAGACCATCGTCAAGCACCAGACGCTGGCCGGCAATTTTCCGATGCGCCTGCGCTGGAATTTTCATCGATTGATGCTGAACCAGAGCATGTCCTTTTACCAGGACGAATTCGCGGGCCGCGTGTCGACCAAGGTCATGCAGACCGCGCTGGCGGTGCGCGAAGTGTGCATGATTACCGGCGACATCCTGGTGTTCGTCGTCATCTATTTCGTCACGCTGGTCAGCGTGGTCGGCACCTTCGACCGCTGGCTGCTGGTTCCTTTTCTGACCTGGGCATTCTGCTATTGCTGTTCGCTGCGGCATTTCGTGCCGCGCCTGTCGCGCGTGTCGCGCCACCAGGCCGATGCGCGCTCGCTGATGACGGGGCGCATCACCGACGCCTATACCAATATCAGCACCGTCAAACTGTTTTCGCATGCGGGTCGTGAAGCGTCCTATGCGCGCGGCGCAATGCAGGAGTTCATGACGACGGTGCATGGGCAGATGCGCCTCGTCAGCGGCTTCGAGATCGTCAACCATGCCTTGAGCATGATGCTGATTCTCGGCACGGCAGGCGTTTCGCTGTGGCTGTGGACGCAAGGGCAGCTTGGCGTCGGCGCGGTGGCGGCGGCGACTGCGATGGCCTTGCGCCTGAATGGCATGTCGCACTGGGTGATGTGGGAAATGTCGACGCTGTTCGAACAGGTCGGCACCGTGCAGGACGGCATCAACACGCTGTCGCGTGCGCACGCCGTCAACGATGCGGCCGATGCGGTGCCGCTGAAGGTCGGCAAGGGTGAACTGAAGTTCGAGCACATCGGCTTTACCTATGGCGGCGCGCACGCCGTGATCGATGACCTGAACCTGACGATACGCCCGGGCGAGAAGGTTGGCCTGGTCGGTCGTTCCGGTGCCGGCAAATCGACCATCGTCAACCTGCTGCTGCGCTTCTACGATTTGCAGAGCGGCCGCATCCTGGTCGACGGCCAGGACGTCGCGCACGTTACGCAGAACAGCTTGCGCGCGCAGATCGGCATGGTGACGCAGGACACGTCGCTGCTGCACCGCTCGGTGCGCGACAACATCCTGTACGGCCGTCCGGATGCGAGCGAGGCCGACATGATCGCCGCAGCCAGGCGCGCGGAGGCGCACGATTTCATCCTTGGTCTGAGCGATGCGAAGGGCCGCACCGGCTACGATGCGCATGTCGGCGAACGCGGCGTCAAGCTGTCCGGCGGGCAGCGCCAGCGCATCGCAATCGCGCGCGTGATGCTGAAGGATGCGCCCATCCTATTGCTGGATGAAGCGACCAGTGCGCTCGATTCGGAAGCGGAAGCGGCAATTCAGGCGAGCCTGTACCAGCTGATGGAAGGCAAGACGGTGGTCGCAATTGCGCATCGGCTATCGACGATCGCGGCGATGGATCGCCTGATCGTGCTCGACAAGGGCCGCATCGTCGAGGAAGGATCGCACCGCGAATTGCTGGCGCGCGGCGGCCTGTATGCGCGATTGTGGACGCACCAGAGCGGCGGCTTCCTGATCGAGGAAGACGACGAGCAGATTGTGGTTAACGCGTAGCGTTTTCCGTCGATCGGCTTGTCGAACGACCACGAGCGCGGCTTTCGCACGAAGACTGACACTTTGGCATTTCGTCTTGCCAAGACTATGTCTCGCTTTTCGCACAGTCATAGCAAAGTAATCGACGCTCTCAATACGGCTGGATATACTTCCTCTTTTATTTCCATATGGAAATAAAAGCGCCAACAGTACGAGGCGCCATCCGGCGCTGTGCCTGGCGCCTCCATTCAGTTCAAGTGAATATCAAGCCATGCTAAACAATATCTCGATCAAATTACGTCTGCTGCTTACGATGGGTTTCATGGGCGTCATGCTGATAGTGGGCGGCGCGATGGGCGTGTTCGGTCTGCAGACGACGAACGCCACGGTGCAGAACATGTACACCAATCAGATGCCGTCGTCGAACGCGATCCATGTGATGATGACGCGCCTGCTGCAGGCGCGCGCCGCGCTCAATCGCGTCGCGATGCGTCCGACCGAAAGCAACGCGGAAGCAACGATCAAGCGTGCGGAAAACTTCTACAAGGAATCCGACGAAGCCTGGAAGAAATATCTTGCGCTCCCGGTCGGCAGCGACGAGGAAAAGCGGCTGGCCGATGAAGTGACGGAAAAGCGCGATGCCTATCTGAAGATGCTGAATCACGATCTGACCAGCGCCTTGCGCGGCGGCCTGGTGGACGATGCCAACCTGATTTTGCTGGAGCGCGCGTCGCCGTTGTACCAGGCGCTGCTGAAAAGCGCGGATGCGCTGGTCGAAGTGCAGAACAAGGCTGCCGCCAGGGGTTACGAGGACGGCCAGTTGCTGTACAAGCGTTTTCTCACGATCGCGATCGCCGGCGTGCTGGCCGGCCTGCTGGTTGTCGCAATCTCCGCCTTCTTCCTGATCCGTGCGATCAACGGACCGCTGCAGGAAATGCTGCGCCATTTCGATGCGATTGCGGAAGGCGACCTGACGCGCCGCATCGACGTCAAATCGAAAAACGAAATGGGCCGCCTGATGGAAGGCTTGCAGAAGATGCAGGCGCGCCTGACCGCCACGGTGGCGAAGGTGCGCGAGGGCAGCATTTCGATCGGCACCGCGACCACGCAGATCGCGGCCGGCAACCTGGACCTGTCGAGCCGCACCGAACAGCAGGCGGCGTCGCTGGAAGAGACGGCGTCGTCGATGGAAGAACTGACCTCGACCGTCAAGCAGAACGCCGACAATGCGCGCCAGGCCAATCAGTTGGCAATCTCCGCATCCGACGTCGCCGTGCGCGGCGGCGGCGTGGTGTCGGAAGTGGTCACCACGATGGCCTCGATCGACGAGTCGGCCAAGCGCATCGTCGACATCATCGGCGTCATCGACGGCATCGCGTTCCAGACCAATATCCTTGCGCTGAACGCCGCCGTGGAAGCAGCACGTGCCGGCGAGCAGGGCCGCGGCTTCGCGGTGGTGGCGAGCGAGGTGCGCAGTCTGGCGCAGCGTTCGGCCAATGCAGCCAAGGAAATCAAGACGCTGATCGACGATTCCGTCGACAAGGTGAGCAACGGCAGCAAGCTGGTTGCGCAGGCGGGCCAGACCATGACGGAGGTCGTGGACAGCGTCAAGCATGTGACCGACATCATGAGCGAGATCCTGGCCGCCAGCCAGGAGCAGAGCGCCGGCATCGAACAGGTCAATACCGCGATCGTTCAGATGGATCAGGTCACGCAGCAGAACGCGGCGCTGGTGGAAGAGGCCGCCGCCGCCGCGGCTTCGCTGAAAGAGCAGGCCGCCAATCTGTCGGCGACCGTCAGCGTGTTCAAAGTCGACGATGGACAGCTTGATGCGATCGCTGCGCAACCCCGGCTGAAGCGCCTGACGAACTGATCCTTGCTCGCTACTTGAGCGCCCGCTCTTTGCAAAAAGAGCGGGCGTTTTCATTTCAGCTTTCGTGCGCCGGTTTGCCGACCAGCAGCAGCGCCAGCAGCGTCAATCCGGCGGAGATCGACAGGTAGTAGCCGACATGGCTGAGCCCGTAATGCGTGGCCAGCCAGGTTGCAGCATACGGCGCCAGCGAAGCGCCGAAGATGCCGCCGAGATTGAAGGTCATCGACACGCCGGTATAGCGAATCGACGCAGGGAACAGTTCCGACAGCATGGTGCCGAGCGGACCGTAGGTCATGCCCATCAGGGCCAGGCCCAGCGACAGGAACAAGGTCACGCCGAGCATGCTCTTGGCAATGAACAGCGGTGCCATCAGCAGCCCGAACAGGATGATCGCGATCGTCACCAGGATTAGCGTGATGCGGCGCCCATAGCGATCGGCCAGCAAGGCTGACGCGGGAATCGTCACCGCGAAGAACAGCACCGCGAACAGCTGCGCCAGCAGGAAATCCATGCGCGAATAGCCGAGCGCGGTCGTGCCCCAGCTCAGCGCGAATACTGTCATCAGGTAGAACAGCACGAAGGTTGCCAGCGCGATCACGGTGCCGAGCACCAGCATGCGCGCATGATCGCGGCACACCGTCGCCAGCGGCACCTTCACGCGTTCGCCGTGGTCGATTACTTCCTGGAAGGCAGGCGTCTCGGTGATCTTCAGGCGGATGTACAGACCGAGCACCACCAGCGCCGCGCTGGCGATGAAGGGAATGCGCCAGCCATAGCTGAAAAATTGCGCATCGCTCAGGAATTCACTCAGCAACAGGAAGATGCCGCCGGACAGCAGGAAGCCGAGCGGGGCACCCAGTTGCGGAAAGCAGCCGTACCACGCGACCTTGCCCGGCGGCGCGTTCTCTGTTGCCAGCAGCACGGCGCCGCCCCATTCACCGCCCAAGCCCAGGCCCTGGCCGAAGCGGCACAGCGCCAGCAGCAGCGGCGCCAGCGTGCCAATGGTTTCATAAGTCGGCAGCAGCCCGATCGCGACCGTCGACAGGCCCATCGTCAGCAGCGCGGCAACCAGCGTCGCCTTGCGGCCTATGCGGTCGCCGTAGTGGCCGAATACCGCTGAGCCGACCGGGCGCGCGAAGAAGGCGATCGCAAAGGTTGCCAGCGATTGCAGGATGGCCGCAGTCGCGCTGGATGAAGGGAAGAACAGCTTGGGGAAGACCAGCACCGCGGCGGTGGCGTAAATGTAGAAATCGAAGAATTCGATGGTGGTGCCGATCAGGCTGGCGAACAGCACGGTGCCGGGCGAGTTGATCTTGTTGGAGTCGGCTTGGCGCATGAGGTTTTCCCTGCGTGTTGAAACGGGGTCGCGGCCGGCGGCCGCCGGCATGGGCGCAGAGTATACCGATTTATTGGAGGCGATCGCGCGGTTCAGGCCAGCGGCAGCGCGATTTCCGCCGTGCCGGGACAGACATGGCGCGGGTATTCGCGCGAGGCGTCGATGCAGCCGCCCTCGGCGTAGACACCCTGCGGATCGCGCAAGCGGCGCATCCGCCGCAGGATGCGCGCGAACGCGGCAGGATCGCTGTGCGTGCGCGCGATGTGCGCCTCCACCAGAGCTTCATCCATGCGCAGTTCGCCATCCTCGCCGGGTACCGCGCCGTCGCGCCAGTGGAAAACTTCGATGCACTTGTCGGCCAGCGTATAGGGCCTGGCCGGTTTCCAGAAATTCGAAAATAGGCCGCCGCCGAGGTAGATCACCCACGAACCCTCATAGCCGGCGATATCCGACGAGCGCTCGTCCGGATTGCGGAACCACAGGCGGTCGCCTGGCACGTAATAGCCGGCCGGCAGCGGTGCGTCGAGCGAACCGTATTCGTGCAGGAAGGTGTCGTGAAAGCTGCCGGACATGATGGCGCGCGTTTCCCATTGCGCCTGCAACTGCGCCAGCAGCGCCGGGTTGCTCAGGGCCAGTTCCTGCGCGATGCCGAGCAGGATCACGTATTCAGTCGCGCGATAACAGGAAAAAGAGTAGAGCCGGCCGGAGGCGTCAGGTTGCGTCGCCTTTTGCAGCGACGCAATCAGCGGTCGGCCCGGCAGGATGGTGAAGCCGCATTCTTCGCTGTAGGTCCAGCAGTCGCTCGGGCGGTTCACGGCTTCGGTGTGAAAATCCAGTTGGGTGCGGCGCGCCGCCTCGGCAATGTTGGCGCGTATGCGCACGGCGGCAGCGAATTCATCGTGGCCGGGATAGTTGAAAGCAATCGGCGCAGCCAGCATTGCGACCACGATCTCGCGTTCGAGATCGCGGCGATTGGCGGCGCCGTCAATCCCGGGCGCATGCGTCAGGCCGGTCGTGTCATGCTGCGGCGCCCATTGCTGCCGCCATTCCTCGCGCAGCGCAAACAACACGGTACCGTCATCTTCCGTCGTGATCGCTGCGCATTCGCCGAGTGCCAGCTCATGCAGATAATCGAGAAACAATTGCCGATCCGCGTCAGGCAGCCGGATGCCGGTTGCCGCGAGACTTGCAGAGGGAAGCGCCATTCGTTCCATCAGTCACCGTTTCTCGTTCGCCCTTCATGACAAAGCGACACGAATATGTTGTTTTTCAATGCCGTATGCGACAACTCCGGCCGACATTTTGCATCGGCGCGAATTATATTCTTGCAAAATATATTTGTACAAATTTAAAATGCGTTGCGTTCAAGCAAAACGACTCGCATCGTGCAAACGATTTCGTGTTGGAAGAACAAGAATGCACAGCAGCGGGTTTATCCCGATCCGTCCCCCTCGTACCGGCGAGGGGGATTTTTTTTGCCCGGCGGTCGAATTTTGATACGATGAAAAGCTCATGCATATGAGATATCCGTCTCTTTCATCCCACGCGAAAACAAATTGGCATCCACGATAAAAAAAAGCCCTGCAAAAGGCAATGACTTGACCTATATGGATGCGCTGAAGAAGCTGCGCATCGTCATCCGCACCGCGCAGCGGCATTCGGCGTGGATAGAAAAGCAGTGTGGCGTCAGCGGCGCGCAGCTATGGGTGATGCAGGAATTGCTCGATACGCCCGGCGTACGCGTCGGCGAGCTGGCCGAGCGCCTGGCGATGCACCAGACCACCACCAGCAATCTGGTCGATGCGTTGGCCAAGCGCGCGCTCGTCACCAAGACGCGCGATCAGCATGACCAGCGCGTAGTCAAGCTGATGCTCTCGGCAGAGGGAAAGAAGGTGATGAAAACCGCGCCCAAGCCTTCGCGCGGCCTGTTGCCGGAAGCCTTGCGCAAGCTCGAGCAGGAGCATCTGCAGCAACTCGACAGCGGGCTGCAGGCCATGCTGGATGCGATCAATCCGGCTGATGAAACGGATGCGATGGAGCCGCTACCCTTTACCCTGCGCGCGGGACGCCCAAGGTGATGACCCTGGCGGCGTGAGAATCGGGAAAACGCTTTCCCGGATGTGAAGCCATGTGCAGGTCGCCTTCGTCGAAGGCGGACCTGCCGACTTATCTAGCCTTGCCGCGCGAACGATGCGCAGCCTGCTTCGCGCGATTGCCGCAGATCGCCATGCTGCACCAGCGGCGCGCGTGGCCCTTCGTCTTGTCGACGAACATCAATGTGCACGCAGGGCCCTCGCAAGCCTTCACGTACGTAAAGTCTTCCTTGCATACCAGGTCGGCCATCGCCTGCGCAATCGGCAGCAGCAAGGCTTCCGGCGAGCGCCAGCGGCGAAATTCCCCCAGCATCAATCCATGTGCTGCGTGGTCGTCTTCGGCTGCCACGATCTGCCGGTAAGCTTCGTCGCGCGCGAGCAGCTTGTTCAAGGGTTCCAGTTCACGCAACGCCTTGGCGGGTATCGGTTTGCCCTTGTGCTTCACGACAAAAGCGCGAAACCATTCGCGCAGGCTGCGCGCTTGCGTCGCGATGGCATCCAGCTCGCCCGGGCCGGCGTTGTCTCTCACTGCCTGCAACGCTTCCGCCGGCACCAGTTGTGCCTTGTCCAGCCAATCCAGCAAGTCCTTGCCGGACCCGATCCATTCCACCGGCGTATCGACCGGCGTCGCGATCGAATTCAGAAAGTCCGCGCCCAACGCATCCGCCAGAAACATGGGTGCAGGTCGATTGCTTGTGTCCATAAGTGCTTGCTCCTTCGTTCTACGCAATAAATAGTAACCTAATAGATTGCTATATACAAGTTACAAAATTGACGGAGTGCGAGCGCATTACC
>DATMTZ010000135.1:0-6023 GCA_035563975.1 Oxalicibacterium sp.
ACCAGGTTACCGTAGCTGCTCCACCACGCCTTCAAGGTGGCGAGTTGTTCCTGTTCTTCGTGATCGTATGCCATGATTTTTATCGCTTAATGGTGATAGTGAACGTGTTCATGATCGTGATCGTCATCGCCACCGACGATCTGGTCGACAAGGTAGTCGGCGATGCTGTCGAAAGGCACCTTGGATTGCGTGCCTTCACCGTTGGCGGCGCGCATGTCCTTGACTACCGCATTGCCTTCTGCAATTTCATCCTCGCCAATGATGACGGCATAGGCTGCGCCGCTGCTATCCGCGCGCTTCATCTGTGATTTGAAACTGCCGATGCCAGCCGACGACGCACAGTGCAATATGACATCCAAGCCAGCATCGCGCAAACGTTCACCGATCACCGACGCCTGCAATTGCGCGGCCTCACCCTGGTGCACCAGGTAGACGTCGCACTGGTTCGGCGTGAACTGCTCGCCGCTGGCCTTCATCAGTTCCAGCAAACGCTCGACGCCCATCGCGAAACCGCAGGCCGGCGTCGGCTTTCCGCCGAACATTTCAACCAGCGGATCGTAACGGCCGCCGCCGCAGACGGTGCCTTGCGAACCAAGCTGGTCGGTAACCCACTCGAACACCGTGCGGTTGTAATAGTCCATGCCGCGCACCAGGCGCGGGTTGATGGTGAACGGAATCGCATTGTGACGCAGAATTTTCTGCACCCCTTCGAAATGCGCGCGCGATTCCTCGCCGAGATAGTCAAGCAGCTTAGGTGCAGCGTTGACCATATCCTGCATCGCCGGATTCTTGGTATCCAAGATGCGCAGTGGATTGGTATGCAGACGTTTCTGCGCCTCCGCATCCAGCACACCCTTGTGCTGTTCGAAATACGCAATCAGGTCGGCGCGATGACGATTACGCTCGTCGGCATTGCCGATCGAATTCAATTCCAGCCGTACATCCTGCAGGCCGAGATCGTCCCACAAGCGCTGGCACATCATGATCAGTTCGGCATCGATATCCGGTCCGGCAAAGCCGATCGCTTCGGCGCCGATCTGGTGGAACTGGCGATAGCGGCCGCGCTGCGGGCGCTCGTGGCGGAACATCGGGCCGGCGTACCACAGGCGCTTCGGGCTGTCGTAAGTGAGATTGTGTTCCAGCACGGCGCGCACGACGCCGGCCGTGCATTCCGGGCGCAGCGTCAGTTCATCGCCGTTCATCGTATCGGTGAAGGAATACATTTCCTTCTCGACGATATCGGTCACGGCGCCAAGGCCGCGCGCGAACAGCGCAGTCGGCTCGACGATGGGCGTGCGGATCTGCTGGAAGCCATAGCTCTTCAGCACGGTGTGCACGGTGTTCTCGAACAATTCCCACAAGGGCGCATCGGCTGGGAGAATGTCGTTCATTCCCTTCACGCCGACGATTTTTTCTGTTTTCTTTTCTGACATGGATTTTTCTATGGCTGATGCCGCACTTGACGTTCGCACTTGACGTTTTTACGCAGCGCTTTGTTGTTTGCCGTAACGCCGCTTCACATAATCGAGCACGATCGCATGGAATTCCTGCGCGATATTGTCGCCGCGCAGCGTGACGGTCTTTTCGCCATCGACGAAGACCGGCGCCGCCGGCGATTCGCCGGTGCCCGGCAGGCTGATGCCGATGTTGGCATGCTTCGATTCGCCTGGGCCGTTGACGATGCAGCCCATCACGGCGACGTTCATCTCTTCGACGCCCGGATATTCCTTTTTCCAGACCGGCATCTGCTCGCGCAGGAAAGTCTGGATATCGTCCGCCAGTTCCTGGAATACGGTCGACGTGGTGCGGCCGCAACCAGGACACGCAATCACCATCGGCGTGAACTTGCGCAGGCCCATCGTCTGCAGGATTTCCTGCGCGACGATCACTTCTTTCGTGCGGTCGCCGCCCGGTTCCGGCGTCAGCGAAATGCGGATCGTGTCGCCGATGCCTTCCTGCAGCAGCACCGACAAGGCCGCGGTCGACGCGACGATACCCTTGCTGCCCATGCCGGCTTCGGTCAAACCCAGGTGCAAGGGGTAATCGCAGCGGCGCGCTAGTTCGCGATAGACCGCGATCAGATCCTGCACGCCTGACACCTTGCACGACAGGATGATGCGGTCGCCCGGCAAACCGACTTCTTCCGCACGCTGCGCATTCTCGATCGCCGACGTCACCAGCGCTTCATACATCACGGCTTGCGCTGTCCACGGCGTCGCGCGTTGCGCATTCTCGTCCATGATGCGCGCCAGCAGCGCCTGATCCAGGCTGCCCCAGTTGACGCCGATACGCACCGGCTTGCCGTAGCGGCAGGCGATCTCGATCATCTGCGCGAATTGCGTATCGCGCTTGGCGCCCTGACCAACGTTGCCCGGGTTGATACGGTACTTCGCAAGAAGCTTTGCGCATTCCGGAAAATCGCTCAGCAGCTTGTGGCCGTTGTAGTGAAAATCTCCGACGATAGGCACCACGACATCCATCTTGTCGAGCTGCTCGCAGATCGCCGGCACCGCGGCCGCCGCTTCCGGCGTGTTGACGGTAATGCGCACCACTTCCGAACCGGCGCGCGCCAGTTCCTTGATCTGGATCGCGGTGCCGATCACGTCGGCGGTATCCGTATTCGTCATCGATTGCACGAGCACCGGAGCGTCGCCGCCGATGCGCACTTCGCGGTCGCGATAACGAACGACAGCCACGCGGCTTTGTCGGCGTGGCAAGGGACCTGCTGCAATAGGATGGGAAGACGACATAAAACCTACTTCAAATTCAGGCGCGCGACGTTGCTGGAATTGCCTTTCAGATCGATCGGCTTGCCGCGCAAGCTCATGTCGACGCCCGCAGCATTGCCGATGACGACCGAGACCGGGCCGGGCAGCTCGATCGATTCGGATGTGCCTGCCTTCAACAGTTCAGAAAACAGCACCGTGTCATCCGCGCGCCGGACTTCGATCCACGAATCCTGATGTACCTGCATCACCAGCGTGTTCTTGTCGCTGACGGGCGGCGCCGATTTTTCCTCTACCTGCCTGGCTTCGGCCTCTGCGGGCAAAGCCATCGGCTTATCCGCCTGCTCCGGCGCATTGCCCTCGGCTACCGGCGCCGCGACCGGCGCAGCCTCCAGGCTTGCTGCCGACGCGTGATTTTCCTGTGCGGCAATCGGCGCTACCGGCACGGTCGTTTTCGCTTGCGTACGGTGGCCGATCTTCCAGCCCATGCGCTGCCCCAGAGCCACCGCCGCAGCGATGATGCCGAGCACGACAATCAGCGCGATGACAGCTTTCAGCGGAAACCCGCGCCCCTTGTCGGCCTTCAGCGGCGTTTCGGAAAATGATGCCGATGTTGCACTGCGTGGCGCCGCCAGAACTTCGGTAGCACCGCCCTCGTCCTTGATGGCGGCAAGCATCGGCGCTGCATCGGCTTGCAGCAGCTTCGCATAGGTGCGGATGAAACCGCGCACGATGACCATGCCAGGCAGGGCTGCGTAATTGTCGCTCTCCAGCGCATCGATCTGGCGCGAAGCCAGGTTCAGCTGATTGGCAACCTGTTCAATCGTCCAGCCGCGCGCCTCACGCAAGGCTTTCAGTTGCGCGCCGGCGGAAGGCGGCACACTGGCGGCTTCCGCGACTTCCTGCACCGGCTCGGCAGGCGCAAGCTCCGTCGTGTCGTTCAACGGCGTATCTTCATTCATCAAAACGCTCCACGCTGATAAGACGCGTATTCCGCGGAATCCGGATAACGGCGGCGCAATTGCGTGGCCAGGCTCAACTCGGCGGAACGATCGCCGCGCTTGCGCTCGATCCTGATGCCCAGCAGCAGGATTTCCGGACTTACCGCGTCTTCCTTGATCACGCGATCGAGATAGAAATGCGCACGCTCGAGATCGCCGCGCGCAAAATTGATTTTGGCCAGATTGGTGTTGACCGACGGATTGGCCGGTTCGAAGCGGAAGGCTTCGATGAAATACTTTTCCGCTGCCGCATCGTTCTTCAGGATCAGGCTGCAGACGCCGGCGTTATTCAAAGCCTTGCCTGGCGACGCATAGGTCTTGTCGCGCACGGCTGCTTCGAAATACGGGATCGATTCCTGCGCACGGCCGTTCTGGCACAGGAACCAGCCGTAGTTGTTGCTCAGTTCGGGATCGTTCGGCGCCAAGCTCATCGCGCGCTTGAAGTTGTCTTCCGCAGCCCGGGTGTCGCCCATATTCATGTAGATCAACGCTGCCATGCTGTAGCCGTCGACCAGGTTCGGATCGGCCTGCAAGGCCTGCTTGACCTCGTTCAGCGCGACGCTCATCTGCCCCTGGCGGTAATATCCGACGGCGAGTTGCAGACGAATGCTGGCGCGCTTCTGTGCATCGGTCCTGTCCATGTTCGTGCTGTCGAGCGTGGCATCGCCCTGCGCCCTGCCGCCCGGACCGGACGCGCATCCTGCCAGCGTGCCCGCACCGATCAACAACGCAATCAACCAGACTGACAGGCGCATTTTCTTCATCACGATATCTCCACGATACGACCGAAATTCTTGCCGAACTTTTCCTGATACTCGGCCATCTTCTGCATGCGTTCCTGCACGCGGGTGCGGTCCTTGACTTCGCCGGCCAGCTGGCCGCAGGCGGCATCGATGTCGTCTCCGCGCGTCTTGCGTATCGTCGTGACGATGCCGGCATCCATCAGGATTTGCGCAAACGCCTTGATGCGCGGGTTGTTGGAACGCTTGAGACCGGATTCAGGGAAAGGGTTGAACGGAATCAGGTTGAACTTGCACGGCACGGGCTGGCTACCCTGCACCAATGCGACCAGCTCGCGCGCATGCTGGTCGGTGTCATTGACGCCATCCAGCATGCAGTATTCGAAAGTGATGAAATCGCGTGGCGCGTAATCCAGATAGCGGCGGCAGGCGGCCATCAATTCCTGTAGCGGATGTTTCTTGTTCAGCGGCACCAGGCCATCGCGCAGCGCGTCGTTGGACGCGTGCAGCGAAACAGCGAACGCGACCGGGCAATCCTGCGACAACTTGTCGATCATCGGCACCACGCCGCTGGTCGACAGTGTCACGCGGCGACGCGACAGGCCATAGGCGTTATCGTCCAGCATCAGCTTCAACGCAGTGACGGTCGGCTCGTAGTTCAGCAGCGGCTCGCCCATGCCCATCATCACCACGTTGGTGATCTGGCGCTCGCCTTTCGGGCCGGGTTCGATGCCCTTGGTGCGGCGCAATTCGAATTCGGCCATCCACAACTGGCCGATGATTTCGCCCACAGTGAGATTGCGGTTGAAGCCCTGTTTGCCGGTCGAACAGAAACGGCAATTGACGGCGCAGCCCGCCTGCGTGGAAATGCACAGCGTGCCGCGATTTTCTTCGGGAATGTAGACGGTTTCGACCGCATTGCCATTGCCGACATCAACCAGCCATTTGCGGGTGCCGTCGGACGACGTGTTATCGGAAATAATTTCCGGCGCAGTGATCATCGCGCGCGTCTTCAGCTTCTCGCGCAGCGACTTCGCCAGGTCTGTCATCGCGTCGAAATCGCTGGCGCCGAACTGATGGATCCAGCGCTGCAGCTGCTTCGCGCGGAACGGCTTCTCACCCAACTCGCCGCAATAGGCGACGAGTTGCGCAGGATCGAGGTCCAGCAGATTGGTGAGAGTCGTCATGGTCGTGCCTGTTGCTTGCAACGCGGCTTCGCAAGCGAAGCCGTCAATCAATTAACGCGAATAAACGTTCAGCGCCGGGAAGAAGTAGGCGATTTCGGTTTTCGCGGTTTCTTCCGCATCGGAACCGTGCACGGCGTTGGCGTCGATCGAATCGGCGAAATCGGCGCGAATCGTGCCTTTTTCTGCCTTCTTCGGATCGGTCGCACCCATCAGGTCGCGGTTCTTGGCAATCGCGCCTTCGCCTTCCAGCACCTGGATCATGACCGGGCCGGAGACCATGAAGTCAACCAGGTCCTTGAAGAACGGACGCGCGCTGTGCACAGCGTAAAAACCTTCGGCTTCGGCACGGGACAATTGCGCCATGCGAGC
>DATMTZ010000136.1:0-3439 GCA_035563975.1 Oxalicibacterium sp.
GTCGCCCTGCAGCAGCCGGTTCATCGGCGCGTCTTGCGCCATGTCGCCCCAGATCTCGGCGACGACGCGACGCTGCGCGCCGGTGAGCGCAAACGGCAGCTGCTGCAGAAATGCACCGGATAGCGCGCCGACCTTGGCCAGCACGGCAGCGCCTTTCGCACGCCGCGCTTCCTGCGCGCGCTTCATCGACAATTGCTGCGCCAGCAATTCATCGAACTTCATGCGCACCCAGGCCGCATGCGAACGGTCGGCGAGCGCGCTTTCGTCGATGCCCGGCGGCGGATTGTGCAGCAGGCGCACCGCCTGTTCGAAGGGCATCAGCGCGTACGCGGCGCGCAAGGGCTCCGGCAGCGTGTCGCGCCAGTCGGCGCGCGCCAGCGCATCGACGATGACCTTGCGCAGCATCGCCTGCGACAACCCTTCGCCGGCCGGGTACACCGGCGTCAGGCCTGTCGGCAGCGGCGCGCCTTCGTTGACCATCTTGTATGACGGATGCACCATCTCGGCGCCGAAGAAACCATGCCGCACTTCGCCGCGCGCGCGCACCCGGTTGCCTTCGGCCAGCTGCTTGACCTGGCTGCCGTAAAAATTCAGGAAGCGCATCGTCAGCTGGCCGCTGTCGTCGGCGATGGTCACGACCAGCTGGCGGCGCGGGCGGAACGCGACTTCGCATGCCGTCACCACGCCCTCGACCTGCAACGGCTGGCCGAACACGCGGCCGGCCTCTTCGATGGTCCTGACCTGCGTTTCATCCTCATAGCGCAGCGGCAGGTGCAGCACCTTGTCGATGTCCGAGCGCAGGCCGAGCCGCGCCAGCTTGTCGGCGATCTTGTCAGCGGCGGACCTGGCCGGCGCGCGCGTGGCGGCGCCTTTTTCAGCGGGCTTTTTTCTCGGTGCGGGCATAGTGGGCCGAATGGTGGGTCTGATCGGTCGGCAGCGCGTAAAATAGCGGGTTTTGCAAAGCGGGAAGCGCGCCGGCGCTTTCCTGAGCAATCTTGCAACCATAGCAGTTCCACTGTCCGATTTCCATCTGTCCGACGCATGTACACGCTTTCCGATTTCGATTTCGCCCTGCCGCAAGAATTGATCGCGCAGACGCCGCTGCCCGAGCGCAGCGCATCGCGCTTGCTGCAGGTGCGGCCGGAAGGCGGCCTTGCGGACCGCGCATTCGGCGACATTGTCGACCTGCTGCAGTCGGGCGACCTGCTGGTGTTCAACGATACGCGCGTGCTGAAGGCGCGCTTCTTCGGCGTCAAGGAAACCGGTGGCAAGGTGGAAGTAATGGTCGAGCGCGTGCTGGATGCGCGCAACGTGCATGCACAGATTCGCGCGTCAAAATCGCCGGCACCGGGCATGAAGATACGTCTGGCCGACGCCTTCGATGTGATCGTCGGCCACCGGGCCGGCGAATTCTACGAACTGCAGTTTCCCGGCGACGTGTTCGAGCTGATCGACGCGCACGGCCGGCTGCCTCTGCCGCCCTACATCGAGCACGATGCCGATGCTTTCGACGAGACGCGCTACCAGACGGTATACGCGAAAAATCCGGGCGCAGTCGCCGCGCCGACCGCCGGCCTGCATTTCGACGATGCCTTGCTGGCGAAACTGAAGGAAAAGGGCGTTAACTTTGCCTACGTGACGCTGCACGTCGGCGCAGGCACTTTCCAGCCGGTGCGCAGCGAAAACCTGTCCGAACACAATATGCACAGCGAGTGGTACACGATTGCGCAGCAGACGGTCGATGCGGTGCGCTCGGCACAGGCGGCGGGACGCGATGTGATCGCAGTCGGCACCACCAGCCTGCGCGCACTGGAATCGGCATCGCAGAGCGGCATGCTGCAGGCCGGCAGCGCAGACACGCAGCTGTTCATCACGCCCGGCTACGCTTTCAAAACAGTGACGCGGCTGATTACCAATTTCCACCTGCCGAAGTCGACGTTGCTGATGCTGGTGTCGGCACTGGCCGGCTACGACACGATACGCGCCGCCTATGCGCACGCGATTGCGCAACGCTACCGCTTCTTCAGCTACGGCGATGCGATGTATCTGACGACCACAAACCGGGCCGCACGTTAAGGCTGAACCGATGCTGAAATATGAACTCCTGAATACCGACGGCCATGCGCGCCGCGGCCGCCTGACGCTGAACCACGGCACGATCGAAACGCCGATCTTCATGCCGGTCGGCACCTACGGCTCGGTCAAGGCGATGTCGCCGCTCGAGCTGAACGAGATCGACGCGCAGATCATCCTCGGCAACACCTTCCACCTGTGGCTGCGCCCCGGCAACGAGATCATCGCGCAATTCGGCGGTCTGCACGGCTTCATGGGCTGGGACAAGCCGATCCTGACCGATTCCGGCGGCTTCCAGGTGTTTTCGCTGGGCGAGATGCGCAAAATTACGGAAGAAGGCGTGCACTTTGCCTCGCCGATCAATGGCGACAAGCTGTTCCTGTCGCCGGAAGTGTCGATGCAGATCCAGCGCGTGCTGAACTCCGACATCGTGATGCAGTTCGACGAATGCACGCCATACCAGATCGACGGCCGGCCGGCGACGGCGGATGAAGCGGCGAAGTCGATGCGCATGTCGCTGCGCTGGGCCAAGCGTTCGCTGGACGAATTCAACCGCGAGGAAAATCCGAACGCGCTGTTCGGCATCGTGCAGGGTGGCATGTTCGAGCACTTGCGTGACGAATCGCTGGCAGGACTCAATGAGCTGGGTTTCCACGGCATCGCGATCGGCGGCCTGTCGGTCGGCGAGCCGAAGGAAGACATGATGCGCGTGCTTGAACACGTCGGGCCGCGCCTGCCCGCAGACAAGCCGCATTACCTGATGGGCGTCGGCACGCCGGAAGACCTGGTGGCAGGCGTGGCCAATGGCATCGACATGTTCGATTGCGTGATGCCGACCCGCAATGCGCGCAACGGCTGGCTGTTCACGCGCTTCGGCGACATCAAGATCAAGAACGCGCGTTACAAGGATGACAAGAAGCCGCTGGACGAGAGCTGCGGCTGCTATGCCTGCCGCAATTTCTCGCGCGCCTATCTGCACCATCTGCATCGCACCGGCGAAATTCTCGGCGCGCGGCTGAATACGATTCACAATCTGCACTATTACCTGGATCTGATGAAGCAGATGCGTAAGGCGATCGAGGAAGGCCGTTTCGCCGTTTTTGTGCGGCAATTCCATGAAGACCGCGCGCGCGGCGCCTGAGGCGCATTTCACGCATATTTAACGTCGGCCGGAAAGAAATTTTCCGGTGCTAAAATAGCCGACTGTTTTTTCACCATTACTACAACTGGAGCACGCCGTGTTTATTTCCAACGCCTACGCACAAGAAGCCGCCGCCAACAGCAGCACCCTGGGTGGCATGTTCGGCCAGTTCGGCCAGTTCCTGCCGATCATCGTGATGTTCGTCGCGCTGTACTTCCTGATGAT
>DATMTZ010000137.1:0-9384 GCA_035563975.1 Oxalicibacterium sp.
ACGCACCGCCTGATGCTGTCGCCGGCGGTGACGGCTTTGCGCGCGTTCCTGCAGGCGCGGCTGACTGCCTGAGCGCGGGGCGCCCGGTTGCGGTGCACATTGCGCATCGCGACGCAGGAAGGCCACGGCGTTCACCTACTAATTGCGCAACTCATGCCAGGTCTTGCGCGATCCAGTCGAATACCGACTTGTGCTGCGGCTGCCATCCCAGTTCCCGCCGCGCCTTGTCGGCAGTGACGCGGCTGTTGGAACCGAACGAATAGACCGCATGACCGAACCCCCATTCCCTGATCGCTTCCTCGATCGGCCACGATTGCGGTTCGCCGAGGCCCAGTCGCTTTGCGATGGCGGTGACGATGTCCTTGTACGACGCCTCGCCGTTTTCGACGAAATAGAAGGAGCCGGCCGGCGCCTTCTTCAGCGCGAGCAGGTAGAGCTCGACCACGTCCCTGATGTGCACGTTGGACCACACGTTGATGCCTTTGCCGACATAGCGCGCGACGCCGCTCTTTCGCGCCTGCGCCACCAGCGGCGGAATCTGCACGCTGTCCCGGCTGGCGCCGAGGCCGCTGCCGTAGATCATTGTGTTGCACAGGATGACCGCACGCACGCCGCGCTGCGCCGCGTCGAGAATCAGCTTGTCGAGCGAAGCGCGCGCCGCTTTTTCCGGTACCACGTTGACCGGCGTGTCCTCCGCGAACACCTTGTCCGATTTCCATTCGCCACGCGCGTCGTCGCCGACCACGCTGGAGCCGCTGGTATGGATGAAGGGCTTGTCGCTGCCTTGCAGCCCGTCGAGCAGGGCTTCCACCGCCAAACGGTGATCCGAACTCGCCGCGTTGACGACCGCATCGGCCGCGCGCGCTTCGCGAACCAGGATGTCGCGGTCTTCCAGCGTGCCGATCACGGGGATGATGCCCAGGGCCCGGATGCGTTCAGCCTGCTCGGCGGTGCGGACCAGCCCGCGCACCTGATAGCCCTCCTGGATGAAGCGTGCGGCGATGGAACCGCCGATGTAGCCCGCCGCGCCTGTGATGAATACCTTCATGTTCTGTCCTTTCTTATTGGATGGTGCCGGCCAGGCCGGCGATGAACGTACTATGGGCGCAGGAATTGTTGAGAAAAAGAGCGCTATGATCAAAACATTCTTTCACTGGAATCAATAATGGAACTGCATTCCGATGACCTGAAGATCTTTGTTTCCGTGGTCGACAGCGGTTCGCTGGTGGGCGCCGCCGAGCGTCTGCGGCAGACCACGTCGGCCGTGAGCCGCGCGCTGTCGCGCCTGGAAGGAAAACTGGGCACATCGCTGCTGACGCGCACCACGCGCCGCATGGAGCTGACCGAGGAGGGAAAGCTGCTGCTGCAGAAGGCGCGCGCGATCCTGCAGGCGATGGACGAGGCAGAGGAAGCGATACGCATGCGCCGGCAGCAGCCGGCTGGACGCCTGCGCATCGATGCGGCCTCGCCGTTCATGCTCCACGCGATCGTGCCGCATGTAGGCGAATTCCGCGCGCTCTACCCGGAGATCACGCTCGAATTGACCAGCAACGACCAGATTGCCGATCTGCTCGAGCACCGCACCGATATCGCGATCCGCATCGGGAATCTGCAGGATTCGACGCTGCATGCGCGCCGGCTCACTTCCAGCCCGCTGCATCTGCTGGCGAGCCCGGCGTACCTCGCGAGGCACGGTACGCCGCAGACGCCGGAGGATCTAAGCGCGCACCAACTGCTCGGTTTTCTGCAGTTCGAGTTCGGCAACCAGTGGCCGATCCGCCATGCCGGAGGCGACACCTGGCCGGTTGCGCCAACCTTGCTGGCGTCCAGCGGCGAGACCTTGCGCGCGCTGGCGGTGGCCGGGCAGGGCATCGCCAGCCTGTCCGACTTCATGGTGAAAGAGGATATTGCCGCGGGCCGGCTGGTCGACATCCTGCAGGACGTCAACTCCGGCTACCGGCAGCAAATCCACGCGGTCTATTACCGCAATACGCAGCTGGCGCAACGTATCACTTGCTTTCTGGAATTTATCGAGAAAAAGCTTTAATTATTAAAGATGAATGAAATCAATCTGTTGTGTAAGTTACTTGATAAAGTAATTTAAAAAAGACCGCAACTTGCAGCCTTTTTTGAGCGAACGTTCTCAGACGATGCCGCCATTCACCCGCAGCGTCTGGCCATTGACCCAGGCCGACTGTTCGCCGACCAGGAAAGAGACCGTCTTCGCGATATCGTCCGGCCGACCCAGGCGCTCCAGCGGCGCCATCTTGCTCAGCGTTTCGATGCGCTCCGGAGATTTGCCGTCGAGGAACAAGGCAGTCGCCGTCGGGCCAGGCGCGACGACATTTACGCGAATCCCACGGCCGCGCAATTCCTTGGCGAAGATCTGCGACATCGTTTCTACCGCGGCCTTGGTCGCGCCGTAGATTGAATAGCCGGGCAGCGCGAGGCCGACGATGCTGGTCGAGAAATTGACGATGCGGCCGCCTTGCGCCATCCGCCTGGCCGCCTGGCGCAGCGTGTTGAAGGTGCCTTTCAGGTTGATTGCCATCATGGTGTCGAAGGCCTTGTCGTCGGTATCGGCCAGCATCGGCAGCTCCGGCGGCATTACGCCTGCATTATTGATCAGCACGTCGACCTTGCCGAATGCCTGTTCCGCCGCATCGAACAGTGCGGCCACGTCGCCGGCGTCCGCAACGTTTGCCTTGACGGCGAGGGCCTTGCCGCCTGCGCTGCTGATTTCCTGCACGACCTTATCTGCTTCCGCCGCATTGCTGGCGTAGTTGACGATGACCTGGTAGCCGTCGCGGGCCAGGTGCTTGGCGATTTCTGCACCGATGCCGCGGGAAGCGCCGGTGACGATGGCAACTTGGACTGTTTTCATAATGATCTCCTTGGTAGTGAATGAATGTGTTGCAGCGAGATCATTATTGTTTAGTGTCGTTATTGAATAAATGTATAAATTGCGACATCATTAGGCAAAAATTACTAACAATGGTGGCCTATGGACCGTCTGCAGGCGATGGGTGTCTTCACGCGGGTAGTGGAGCTGGGGAGTTTTACGAAGGCAGCGGACGACCTCAGTCTCCCGCGCGCGACCGCGACCTATGCGATCAAGGAACTCGAAACGCGCCTGGCCGCCCGGCTGTTGAACCGCACCACGCGGCAAGTCAATGCCACGGCGGACGGCGAGGCCTATTACCAGCGATGCGTGCGTCTGCTGGCGGATCTGGAGGAAACAGAGTCGGTATTCCGCCACGCGACGGTCAATCCGAAGGGCAAGCTGCGCGTCACGATGGGATCGCAGGCGCAGCATTTCGTGCTGCCTTATCTGCCTGCGTTTTGCGAACGGTATCCAGGCATCGATCTCGAAATCGATATCGCCGACCGTTTCGTCGATCTGGTGCGGGACGGTGTGGATTGCGCGGTGCGCTCGGGCGAGTTGCGCGATTCATCGCTGTACGGACGCCGCATCGCCAAGCTGGCGCAGATCACCTGCGCCAGTCCGACATATCTGGCGCGGCATGGTACGCCGCTGCATCCGGACGATCTGCAGCACGCGCATCTGGCGGTCAACTTCTTCTCGTCGCAGACCGGCCGCGTGATGCCTTTCGAATTCACTTTCGACGGAGAGATCCGGCGCCAGACCTTGCCTGGCAAGATTGCGGTCAACGGCGTCGAAGCCTACAAGTCGGCCTGCCTGTCCGGTTTCGGTCTGGTGCAAATGCCGCGTTACGCCGCGGAGAAGGAGCTGGGCGATGGCAGCCTGGTGGAAGTACTGCCTGATTTTCGTCCGCCGGTCATGCCGGTGTCGGTGCTGTATCCGCATCAGCTGCAGCTGACGCCGCGCGTGCGGGTCTTTGTCGAATGGGTCGCGGAGCGCTACGCCGCCGCGCGCTGATGATCCCTACATCGCCGCTTAAAAGGTAATGCGCACAGCGTCTGCGTTGCGTTTCGCTTCGCCGTGATAGACCGCTTCAATGTTGTTGCCGTCCGGGTCGAGGACGAAGGCCGCGTAGTATCCAGGATGATACGAACGTTCTCCCGGCCGGCCATTGTCTTTCCCGCCATGGGCGAGCGCTGTCTCGTAAAAGCGATCCACGGCCGCCCGGTCGATTGCCTGGAAAGCGAGGTGATGACGTCCGGTCAGCACACCTTGCGCGGCTTCACTGTTTGCTTCCGATACGACGAGTTCGTCAGCCCAGAAAAAGCCGTCGCCTTCGCCGTTGACCGGAATCCCCAAGACATCCAGGACGGCGGAGTAAAAGCGTCGCGATACCTGCAGGTCTGCTACGACCAGCTGGATATGGTCGATCAGGCGGCCGCGAAAGAGCGTTTGTATTTCCGTCATGCCTTCCTCCTGTGCCGGATGGCAATGCACCGGCACTCTTTCCCGCCGGAGGCCAAATCACACTATGTTCTTTAGGACGGCGCCGCCTGAAATCGTTCCATCGCGTACAGGAACAATGGCGCCTGGGCGCGACCTGATGTTCATATAAGGAAAAAGCCGCTCCGATGGAGCGGCTTTTCGCATGCCTATGCCATGCGCTGCGCACGGCACGGACGCTTAATGTTCCCGGACCGGTTTCACCGCCGCCAGGTTGATCAGCGTTTCCTCGCGTTCGGCCGGCGGCCGAATGCCGAACCAGCGTTCAACGATGCCGAGATCCTCGCGGCTCCACCACAGGAAGGGATAGGAGATCGATTGTTCGGCGACGTCGAAGCCGGCGCTGCGCACCAGCGCCAGATATTCGCCGGCCGTTTTCTGTACGTCCATCGGATGGCGGAACAGGAAGCGGATCAGCCAGGAGTGGATATAGCGCCGCGTCGATTCCGCAAACAGCAGTACGCCGCCCGGCTTCAGCACGCGAAAGAACTCCGCGATGGCCTGTTCCTGCTCGATCAGGTGGTGAAAGGTCTGGTGGCAAAACAGCAGGTCGACGCTCTGGTCCGGCAGCGCGATGCGCGAGCTGGAGCAGTTGATGAGCTCGGCCTGCAGGCCGGCGGCAGCCAGTTCGCGCGCCGAGTGCTCCAGCATGTCGGGATCGATATCCATGCCGATCAGGCGCTGCGGCCTGAAGTGTGCATGCAGGCGCGGCAGCGAACGGCCGAAGCCGCAGCCGACGTCGGCCACCACGTCATAGCTGGTGCGACGATCGGGAATCAGCCGGAGCAGATCGGCGATGGCGCGCTCCAGCACATGCACGGTCCAGGTCTCTGTCTGCAGAAACCATTTGCCGAAGGCTGTTTCAGGAACGTGGGGATCGAGCTGCGCGTCGAGGGCAGAAGTGTTCATCGTTTTTTATCGTTGTTATAGGCGGCGCGACTGCGACGCGGGCGCTATTATCGCAGGCCCTCCATCCCGCAACAATATTCGATGCGCTGGTGAACGGCGCGGATGCTGCGGCGCCGTTCCGGTCAGCGGAGTCCGGCCACCAGCTGCGGCTGGTCTTCACCGGCCAGCATGCGGTACAGACGATTGGCGTCCGCCGTGCGGCTGATGCTTTCACGCGCGTTCAGCAGCACCATCACGGCGTTGTGGCCGGCTGCGCGCACGCGCATGATGATGCAGCGGCCCGCTTCATTGGTGAAACCGGTTTTGGACAGCAGGATGTTCCAGTTCTTGTCGCGCACCAGGCGATTGGTGTTGTGGTAGTGGCGCTGCCGGCCGCCGACTTCGATCAGGTCGTCGGAAACCGTCGTGATCTGTTCGATTTCCGGATATTCGGACGCTGCCATCGCGAGCTTGGCGAGGTCGCTGGCGGTCGACGTGTTGTTCGGCGACAGGCCGGTCGGTTCCTCGATGTTGGTGCGGCGCAGCTGCAGCGCCATCGCCTTATTGCGCGCGGCGTGGCGGAAACCGTCCAGTCCGCCCGGATAGGTGCGGCCCAGCGCGTGTGCGGCGCGATTGTCGGACGACATCAGCGCCAGTTCCAGCAGCGTGCGGCGGGTGAAGGTGGCGCCGACCGGCACGCGCGAGGAGCTGAATTTCAGCGTGTCGACGTCATCCTCGGTAATCGTGATCGGTTCCTGCATGTCCAGGTGTGCGTCCAGCACCAGCATCGCGGTCATCAGTTTGGTCAGCGAGGCGATCGGCACGATGTCGGTCGCGTTTTTCTGGAACAGCACGCGCCCCGATGCCTCATCGATCAGGATGGCGTGCTTGGAACCGAGCGACATGGCGGAAGCGGCGGAGGCGAGCGTGGCGAGCAACGCGAGAAAAAGGAATCTGAGCATGATGGCGCGAAAAAATATTTCCGTGGGCACTCATAGTAGCGCTGTTTGATTCCGGAATTGAAGAGTTGTGATCTTGTTTCAAGACAATTTTTTGATTTGTTTGTGCGCTGCTTAACGAATGCGCTGCTTTTGCGCCACAGGCATGCCGCTTCGTTAACGGAAGATGCGCCACAGGATGGCGCAGTGACAATGCAAAGAGGGTGTGGCGCGGACTCAGCGCTTTCGCGCAAGCGTCAAACCATCGCCGAGGGGCAGCAGACAGAGGTCGATGCGTTCATCGGTGTGCAACTTGTCGTTCAGCCGCTGCAAGGCGCGCGTCTCCGCATCCGCTCCGTCCCGCGCGACGGAGCCAGACCACAACACGTTGTCGATCGCGATCAGGCCGCCGGGGTGCAGCAGTTGCAGGCAGTGTTCGTAGTAGACGTCGTAGTTTTCCTTGTCGGCGTCGATGAAGGCGAAATCGAAGGTGCCGGCCTGGCCTTCCGCCACCAGTGCATCCAGCGTCTGCTGCGCAGGGGCCAGCCGCAAATCGACCTTGTGCGCGACGCCGGCGCGTTCCCAGTAGCGGCGCGCCGTCTCGGTATAGCCGGCGTCGCTGTCGCAGGCGACGACATGGCCGTCGTCCGGCAGGGCCAGTGCGACGGCGAGCGTGCTGTAGCCGGTGAACACGCCGATTTCCAGCGTGCGGCGTGCGCCGAGCAATTTAATTAGCATGGCCATGAACTGGCCTTGCTCGGGCGCGATCTGCATGTTGGCACGCGGATGGCTGCGATTGGCGTCGCGCAGTTCGGCCAGTACCGGATGTTCGCGCAAGGAATGCTCCAGCAGATATTGATACAGCTGGTCGTCCAGCGTCAGCGTACGGTTCGACATGGCATCTCCTCGTCAGGCGCCGGCAGTGCCGCCGCAACTTTTGTCCAAGGGCGTGAATCAGAAAGCAGGATCGCCGCTGTCTTTATGACGATGCACGGAGAGGATGGTTCGCCGATGAAGAAATGGAAGAAAACGGGCTTGCCGGTAGCGGAAATCCGGCGCTATCTGGAGCCGGGGCCGGTCGTGCTGGTCAGCGCGCGCTGGAAGGATGCGTCGAACGTGATGACGATGGGCTGGCACACGGTGATGGAGTTTGCTCCGTCGCTGGTCGGCTGCGTCATTGCGCGCGGCAATTACAGTCACCAGCTGATACGAAAAAGTCGGGAATGCGTGATCAACATCCCGTGCGCCGACATGCTGGATCAACTGGTGGGGATAGGCAACTGCACTGGTGCGCAGGTAGACAAGTTCGAGAAATTCGGACTGGAGACGGAAGCGGCCGAGCAGGTGAACGCGCCTTTATTGACGCAGTGCTTCGCGAATCTGGAGTGCCGGCTGTTCGACGCCAGCCTGGTCGGCAAATACGACTTCTTCATCTTCGAAGTCTTGAAGGCGCATGTGGCGGCCAGGCCGAAATATCCGAAAACCGTGCACTACACCGGAGACGGCGTCTTCATGCTGTCGGGGCCGACGGTCAGCCGCCGCAGGCGCTTTCGCGCCGACATGCTGTAGCCGACGCGAAGAACCTCTTATTCGGGAGAGGTTTCGTCCGGCGCGGTATCGGTACGATTCTGGATCGCATACATGACGGCCGGCTCGATCTGGATCCAGCGGTCCATGATGGTCGGATCGTCCGATTCGCAAAACAGCGCATCGAACAGATCGTGTTCGACCGCATAAATATTGCACATGGCAGTGCTGATGATTTTTGCGTAGAACCGTCTGGTTTCCGCATCCATATCGGGGAACATTTTTCGGTCGGTCATGGCAGGCTCGCGTAACAGTTTCCGTGAATCATTATAGGAGCCAAGCAGTGCCTGCGATCAACATTAATTTCAAAGTGATGCGCAATTTCAACAGAAGATTTTCAAAAAATCATCAATGATTTTCAAAGCGCTATCGATTCACCGCCCACCAGTTTGGCAAGAGTGAAAGTACCTTGTCGCCGGCATAACGATCGTCGATCAAATGAATCACGCCGCGGTCCTGTTGGGTACGGATCACGCGGCCCGCCGCCTGCACCACTTTTTGCAAACCCGGGTACAGGTAGGTGTAGTCATAGCCGGCGCCGAACGCGCTTTCCATGCGCTGCCGCATCTGTTCGTTCACCGGGTTGATCTGCGGCAGTCCGAGCGTGGCGACAAAGGCACCGATCAGGCGATCGCCCGGCAGATCGATACCTTCCGCGAATGCGCCGCCCAGCACGGCGAAACCGATGCCGCATCCGGACGGTACGAAACGCTGCAGGAAGGCCGATCGTTCATTTTCATCCATGCCGCGCGCCTGTTGCCAGGTCGGTATGTCCGGATGCAGTTCGTTGAAGGATTGCCATGCCTTTTGCAGATAATCGAAGCTGCTGAAAAAGGCGAGATAGTTGCCTGGACGCTCGCTGTACTGTTGCGCCATCAGATCGGCGATCGGCCGCAGCGAACGGTCGCGGTGCTGATAGCGGGTCGAGATGTGGCGCGCGATATGCACGTCGAGCTGTTGCGCATCGAAGGGCGACGCGACATCGATCGCCACCGTGTCCTCCGGCAGCCCGAGCGTGTCCGCATGAAAATGCCACGGGTTCAGCGTTGCGGAAAACAGCGTGGCCGTATGCGCAGCGGCAAGGCGCGGCTGCAGGAAGGGCGCCGGCACCACATTGCGTACGCACAGCACCGACGAGCGCCGGTCGGCGGACGCCGGCTGCAGGTGAATGTCGAACAGCGAATGCTCGCCGAAGGACTCTGCCAGGCGCGTGAAATGCAGCGCATCGAAGTAGAAATTCTGCGCGTCTTCGTGCAAGCCGTCCGGATGCGCCGCTATCGCGTCCGAGATGTCGCTGCAGGCTTGCTGCAACGCGAACAGGAACTTGCTGTCGATCGCGTGATAGACCTGATAGTCATCCTGCTGCTCCGCATGCAAGGCATTCCACAACCGATGAACCCGGTCGAATCCGCCTTTCAGTTCCTTCGGCGCGGCACGGCGCGCAAGGCGGAAGCGCACCTGGTCCAGTTCGGCGGTGTACATCTTGCGCGCGCGCTCGATCATGTTGTGCGCCTCATCCACCAGCAGGCCGACACGCCATTGCTGCTCGACAGCCAGGGCGTACAGCATGGCGCTGACGTCGAA
>DATMTZ010000138.1:0-2832 GCA_035563975.1 Oxalicibacterium sp.
CGGCACGATTCCATCCACCAAGGGCAGCCTGTAACGACTGACTTCGGACGATAGGCATGAACAAGATTGTGGTTGTGGATTACGGCATGGGCAACCTGCGCTCGGTAGCGCAGGCCCTGCTGAAAGTGGCGCCGGAGGCGGACGTCCGCATTTCCGGCGCAGCAGACGACATCCGCGCGGCGGACCGCGTGGTGCTGCCGGGTCAGGGCGCCATGCCGGATTGCATGCGTTCGCTGCGCGAGTCCGGCGTGCAGGAAGCGCTAATGGAAGCGGCGCGCAGCAAGCCGCTGTTCGGCGTGTGCGTCGGCGAGCAGATGATGTTCGAACGCAGCGAAGAAGGCGACACGCCGGGCCTCGGCCTGTTTGCCGGCAAGGTGGTGAAATTCCGGCTGGATGGCAAGGTGCAGGAGGACGGCTCGCGCTTCAAGGTGCCGCAAATGGGCTGGAACCGCGTACACCAGTCGCTGTCCCATGCGCTGTGGAACGGCGTGGCCGATGACAGCTATTTCTATTTCGTGCACAGTTACTATGCGATACCGGCCGATCGCGCGCATGTCGCCGGCGAGACGCCTTACGGCGCACCGTTTTGCAGCGCGATCGCACGCGACAATATCTTCGCAACGCAGTTTCATCCGGAAAAAAGCGCCAGCGCCGGACTGCAGCTTTACAAGAATTTCGTTCACTGGAATCCTTAAGCACTCGTTCGCTTCCCTTTTCCACCAACCTTACTGAACACTCCATGCTGCTCATTCCCGCCATCGATCTCAAGGACGGTCATTGCGTTCGCCTGAAACAGGGCGATATGGACCAGGCGACCGTTTTTTCCGAAGACCCGGCCGACATGGCTCGCCACTGGCTGGCGCAAGGCGCGCGCCGCCTGCATCTGGTCGACCTGAACGGCGCGTTCGCCGGCAAGCCGAAGAACGAAGCGGCGGTCAAATCCATCCTGCAGGCAGTGCGCGACTACGCCGAACAGCACGGCATCGAGGAAATCCCGGTGCAGCTGGGCGGCGGCATCCGCGACCTGGACACGATCGAGCGCTATCTCGACGATGGCCTGAGCTACATCATCATCGGCACCGCCGCGGTCAAGAATCCCGGCTTCCTGCATGACGCCTGCAGCGCCTTCCCGGGCCAGATCATCGTCGGCCTCGATGCGAAGGACGGCAAGGTCGCGACCGATGGCTGGAGCAAGCTGTCCGGGCACGAGGTGATCGACCTCGCGAAAAAGTTCGAGGATTACGGCTGCGAATCCATCGTCTATACCGACATCGGGCGCGACGGCATGATGGGCGGCGTCAACATCGACGCTACCGTCAAGCTGGCGCAGAGCATGACGATCCCGGTCATCGCGTCCGGCGGCGTGCACAGCGTCAAGGATGTGGAAGCGCTGTGCGCGGTGCAGGACGAGGGCATCGAAGGCGTGATCTGCGGCCGTTCGATCTACGAAGGCACGCTGGACCTGCGTTCGGCGCAGGCGCGCGCCGATGAACTGAGCGGTGTCGATCCGGAAGCGGAAACAGACGAATGACCCTGGCAAAACGCATCATCCCCTGTCTCGACGTGACCGGCGGCCGCGTCGTCAAGGGCATCAATTTTCTCGAACTGCGCGACGCCGGCGACCCGGTGGAGATTGCGCGCCGCTACGACGAGCAGGGCGCGGACGAAATCACCTTCCTCGACATCACCGCGACCTCCGACGGCCGCGACCTGATGCTGAACATCATCGAATCGGTCGCTTCGCAGGTATTCATTCCGCTGACCGTCGGCGGCGGTGTGCGCACGGTCGACGATGTGCGTCGGTTGCTGAATGCCGGCGCCGACAAGATCAGCATCAACAGCTCGGCAATCAGCAATCCGCAACTGGTGGCGGATGCATCGCAGAAATACGGCTCGCAATGCATCGTCGTCGCGATCGACGCGAAGCAATCGGCCGACGGCCGCTGGGAAGTGTTCACGCACGGCGGCCGCAAGGCGACGGGTCTCGACGCGGTCGAGTGGGCGAAGAAGATGGAAAGCCTGGGCGCCGGCGAAATCCTGCTGACCAGCATGGACCGCGACGGCACCAAGGCCGGATTCGACCTGCCGCTGACGCGCGCGGTATCGGACGCGATCCGCATTCCGGTGATCGCCTCCGGCGGCGTGGGCGGCTTGCAGGATCTGGCCGATGGCGTCAAGCAGGGCCATGCCGATGCGGTGCTCGCCGCCAGCATCTTTCACTATGGCCAGCACACGGTTCCGGAAGCCAAACGCTTCATGGCCGAACAAGGCATACCGATGAGGCTGGCATGAGCGTCAACGCGAAATGGCTGAACAAGATCAAGTGGGACGAGCACGGCCTGGTGCCGGTCATCGCACAGGAAGTCGGCAGCAACGATGTATTGATGTTCGCTTGGATGAACCGCGAGGCGCTGGCCAGGACGGTGGAATCGGGCGAGGCGGTGTACTGGAGCCGTTCGCGCAAGAAACTGTGGCACAAGGGCGAGGAATCCGGTCACACGCAAAAGGTGCACGAAGTGCGCCTGGATTGCGACGAGGATGTGGTGCTGCTGAAGGTCGAGCAGGTCGGCAAGATCGCCTGCCATACCGGCCGCCATTCGTGCTTCTTCCAGAAGTTCGACGGCGACGCAGCCGGCGGCGACTGGCAGACGGTCGAGCCGGTGCTGAAAAATCCCGACGAATTCTATAAAAAGTAAAAGGCGAGCACGATGAGCGATACCCTGCAAAGACTGGCCGAGGTCATCGAATCGCGCAAGCCGGCGAACGGCGGCGATCCGGAAAAATCCTATGTGGCGCGCCTGCTCACCAAGGGCGACGATGCGATCCTGAAAA
>DATMTZ010000139.1:0-7491 GCA_035563975.1 Oxalicibacterium sp.
ATCTCGGCCTGGCCGACGGCATTGTCCGCGCGGTGACCGAACAAGGTTATACCCAACCTACCCCGATTCAATCCCAGGCGATTCCTGCCGTACTGACTGGCGGCGACCTGCTCGCCGGCGCGCAAACCGGCACGGGCAAAACCGCCGGGTTCACCTTGCCGATGCTGCACCGCCTTGCCACCAGCGGTGTCAAGCATGCGTCGCGCACATCCCAGCGCGCGATCCGTGCGCTGGTGCTGACGCCAACCCGCGAACTCGCCGCACAGGTGGAAGAAAGCGTTCGCCTGTACGGCAAGTACGTCAACCTGAATTCCGCCGTGATCTTCGGCGGCGTCGGCATCAATCCGCAGATTGCGCTGCTGAAGCAAGGCGTCGACATCCTGGTTGCCACGCCCGGCCGCCTGCTCGATCACATGCAGCAGGGCACGGTCAACCTGAACAGCATCGAGATCCTGGTGCTGGACGAAGCCGACCGCATGCTCGACATGGGCTTCATCCGCGACATCCGCAAGGTGTTGGCCGCCCTGCCCGCCAAGCGCCAGAACCTGCTGTTCTCGGCGACGTTCTCGGACGAGATCAAAGCGCTGGCGAACGGCCTGCTGAACGCGCCGACGACGATCGAAGTGGCACGCCGCAATTCCACCGTCGAGATCATCGAGCAGAAGGTGCATCCGGTCGACCGCGACCGCAAGCACCCGATGCTGGCGCACCTGATCAAGACACACCAATGGTCGCAGGTCCTGGTGTTCACGCGCACCAAGCATGGCGCCAACCGCCTGGTGGAACAGCTCGCCAAGGATGGCATCAGCGGCATGGCGATCCACGGCAACAAGAGCCAGTCGGCGCGCACCAAGGCGCTGGCCGAATTCAAGGATGGCAAGCTGCAGGTGCTGGTCGCGACCGACATCGCAGCGCGCGGCATCGATATCGACCAGCTGCCCCACGTTGTGAATTACGACCTGCCCAACGTGCCGGAAGACTATGTGCATCGCATCGGCCGCACCGGCCGCGCCGGCGCCAACGGCGAAGCGGTGTCGCTGGTATGCGTGGATGAACTGGATCTGCTGAAGAACATCGAAAAGCTGATCAAGCGCAAGCTGCCATCGGAAACCATCGCCGGCTTCGAGCCCGATCCGCATGCCAAACCGCAACCGATACAGCGCCGCAGCGGCAATCCGCCGGGGCGCAACCGGCCGCCGCAGAATCGGGCACCAGCGGGTAGAACACAGCAAGCCAAGGGCGCTGCCAAGCCGTCGCAAGGCGCCGGCCATTCAGCCACGCCGGCAAAAGCCGGCGGCCTTCGTCCGGCATCGTTGCTGCGACGCGGCGACGAACGATAATCTTCCGGATCGGACTCCGCCCGGCCGACTGTTCCGGCAGCGGCGGAGTCGCATACAATTGCAGGCTTGCGCTGCCTGATCCACCACGTCGGACGGGCACTCTGTCGTATTGAAAGGCCCTTGCCGCACATGTCATCGCCCGTCCCTGAAACCGCCGCTTTTCCGCAAGCCAGCGACAAGCACACTCCGATGATGCAGCAGTATCTCCGCATTAAAGCGGAGCATCCGGGCACGCTGGTGTTCTACCGGATGGGCGATTTCTACGAACTGTTCTTCGACGATGCGGAAAAAGCATCGCGCCTGCTTGGCATCACGCTGACGCAACGCGGCAGCTCGAACGGCAACCCGATCAAGATGGCCGGCGTGCCCTTCCACGCGGTCGACCAATACCTGTCCAAGCTGGTCAAGCTCGGCGAGTCGATCGCGATCTGCGAGCAAATCGGCGACCCGGCAACCAGCAAGGGCCCCGTCGAACGCAAGGTGGTGCGCATCATCACGCCCGGCACGCTGACCGACGCCGACCTGCTGCCGGAAAAATCCGAGCAGCCGCTGCTTGCGCTATACACGGTGACGCAACGCAAGACGGTCACCATCGGCCTCGCATGGTTGTCGATGGCCAGCGGCGCATTGAAGATGATGGAGTTTTCCACCGACGGACAAAACGCGGGCACGCGCCTGCGGCATGAACTCGAACGCATCGCCCCTGCGGAAATACTTCTGCCCGGCGGCATCGATCATCCTGCGGTCGACATCGCGTCCGCGCGTAACACGGTCGTGCCGGACTGGCATTTCGATCTCGCCCACGGCGGCAGGACTTTGCAGGAACAGTTGGGCGTCAGCGTCCTGAGCGGCTTCGGCGCGGAAAACCTGACGGCGGCGATCGGCGCAGCCGGTGCACTGCTGCGTTATGCGCAATCGACGCAGGCGCAAGGCTTGCAGCATGTACGCATGCTGACCGTCGAAAAGGAAAACGAATTCATCGGGCTGGATGCCGCCACGCGGCGCAATCTCGAACTGACCGAAACCCTGCGCGGCCAGGATGCGCCATCGGCGACGCTGTTCTCGCTGCTTGATCACTGCCGCACCGCGATGGGATCTCGCCTGCTGCGCCACTGGCTGCATCACGCGCGCCGCGACCAGCGCGTGGCGGTCAGCCGGCACGCGGCGATCAATGCGCTGATGCGCGCCGATGCCTGCAGCGGATTGTCATCAACGCTTGCCGCAGTGCCCGACATAGAACGCATCACGACACGCATTGCGCTGCTGTCGGCGCGGCCGCGCGACCTGACCGGCATGCGCAGCGGCCTGCAGCAACTGCCTTCGCTGCGGCGCTACGTCGCCATGTGCAACAAGGATGCCGACGCGCCACTGCTGCAAACCGTGCACGACGCGCTGGCGACACCGGCCGACTGCCTCGACCTGCTGGAACGCGCGATCGCGCTGGAACCTTCCGCCATGGTGCGCGACGGCGGCGTGATCGCGCGCGGCTTCGATGACGAGCTCGACGAATTGCGCGGCCTGTCCGAAAACGCTGGTCAGTTCCTGGTCGATCTCGAAACGCGGGAACGTGCACGCACCGGCATTGCCAACCTGCGTGTCGAATACAACAAGGTGCACGGTTTCTACATCGAGGTCACGCACGGGCAGACCGACAAGGTGCCGGACGACTATCGCCGCCGCCAAACGCTCAAGAATGCCGAACGCTATATCACGCCGGAATTGAAAGCCTTCGAGGACAAGGCGCTGTCGGCACAAGAACGCGCGCTGGCGCGCGAAAAGCACCTGTACGAACGCGTGCTGCAGCAATTGACGCAGCACATCGCCGAGCTGCAGCAGATCGCGCATGCGCTGGGCCAACTCGACGTGCTGGTCGCATTGGCCGATCATGCGCTGCGCCACAACTGGTGCGCGCCGCAGCTGGTCAACGAACCGGCGATCCGTATCGAGCAGGGCCGTCATCCAGTCGTCGAAAATCATATCGAACGCTTCATCGCCAACGATTGCATGCTCGGCGACGAAGCGCGCTTGCTGTTGATCACCGGCCCCAACATGGGCGGCAAGTCGACCTATATGCGTCAGGTGGCGTTGATCACCCTGCTGGCCTATGTCGGCAGCTTTGTCCCCGCCGCCAGCGCGGTGATCGGCCCGATCGACCGCATCTTCACGCGCATCGGCGCTGCTGACGACCTGGCAGGCGGCCGTTCGACCTTCATGGTCGAGATGACCGAATCGGCCGCCATCCTGAACGGCGCAAGCGAACAGTCGCTGGTGCTGATGGATGAAGTCGGCCGCGGCACCTCGACCTTCGACGGTCTCGCGCTCGCATGGGCCATCGCAAAACACCTGATCGAGACGACCCGCAGCTTCACATTGTTCGCGACGCATTATTTCGAGCTGACACAATTGCCGGAAGCCTATGCCAGCGCCGCCAATGTACATCTGTCCGCAGTGGAACATAAGGACAAAATCGTGTTCTTACATGCGGTGCAACCCGGTCCCGCCTCGCAAAGTTACGGCTTGCAAGTGGCGCAACTCGCGGGTGTGCCGCAAACCGTCATTCGTTCCGCACGCAAACATCTAGCGATGCTGGAGGCGCAGTCTGTGCAATCGACGCCACAATTCGATCTGTTCCAGCAACCAGCCGGGTCGGCGGCATCGGATGCCGCGGATTCTGCGGCGTCGCCATCGGCAGTGGATGAAGCGATCGCTGCCCTTGATCCGGACACGTTGACGCCGCGCCAGGCGCTGGACTTGCTGTACCACCTAAAGAAACTGAGCCATCAGCAATCGGAATGAAGAAGAACCTGTCGACGCTGCTGTTTTGCGCATCGCTGCTGCCCCTGCTGGCAACCGCGGGCAATGACAACGTGGCACGCTTCAGTTTCGGCGTCATCGCCAAGCCGTTGAACAGCCACACCGACAGCACGCTGCTGAAAGAATCGCTGGCCGAGAGCGATGCGGACAACCTGGCGTTTGTGGTCGTCAACGGTATCAAGCCAGGCAACGAACCGTGCACCGATACCGTCTATCAGGAAAGAAAATCGCTGTTCGACACAGCGAAGAACGGTCTGGTGGTATCGGTTGCCGCCAGTGACTGGGCGACCTGCAGGGATGGCAAGCGCTCGATCGCATTCGAACAGATGAGCCGCCTGCGCGACATGTTCTTCAGCGGCGACTTTTCGTTCGGCGACAGCAAGATCGTGCTGGCGCGGCAATCAGCGATGCCGAAGTTCCGCAACTATTCGGAAAACATGCGCTGGCGCATCAACGATGTCGTCTTCGCCACCCTCAATCTACCCGCCAACGACAACAACTACACCAATGCCGCCGGCCGCAACAGCGAGTACGAGGACAGGCAGATCGCAAACAGCGACTGGTTGCAGCGCATCTTCATTACGGCGAAGGTCAACAAGCTGGACGGCATTGTGCTGTTCTGCGATGGCGATCCGTTGATACGCGCCGAGCATTCACTGTTCTTTTCATCGGACAGCCGGCGCAAGGGATTTGCCGACATCCGCAAGCAGATACTCGCCGGCGCAGCAAAATTCCATGGCAAGATCCTGATCGTGCACAACGATGATGCGGCGCGCCATGCCTCGGCCGGAAAAGGCATCATCTGGCATGGCAATATCGGAACCCTGCATGTAGACGGCCCGTGGCGCAAGGTGACAGTCGATGCTTCGCAGCCAGCACTATTTTCCCTCGCCAGCCAGCCGATGCCGATGCAGGCGCGCACGCCATAGCAATCGACATTCGGATCACAAATAAAAAGGACGCGCCGCGGCGCGTCCTTTTTATCGCAAACTGAAAACCCGCGAATCAGTGCAGCGGATGGCTACGGAAATGATCTCCCTCGTCGCCCTCATCTTCGTCATGATCATGGTCGTGATGCCCATGCGGACCATGCACGTGTTCGTGCGCGATCTCCTCTTCCGTCGCCTCACGCACATCGGTAACCTTCAGCGTGAAGCGCAGGGCCATGCCAGCCAGCGGATGATTGCCGTCCAGCACAACTTTGTCGTCGGCGATGTCGGTGACAGTAAAAATCATCGGCTGCTCATCTTCATCGTCGGTGTCGGGCGAGCCCTCGAACTGCATACCCACTTCCAGCGGCGTCGGCAGGCGGTTGCGTGGCTCGATCTTGACGAGATTCGGATCGTAGTCGCCGAACGCGTCTTCCGGCTCGACCTGGATGGTATCCTCGAAGCCGGCCGCCTTGCCTTCCAGCGCCTCTTCAATTTTAGGCAGCGTGTTTTCGTAGCCTCCATGCAGATAGACCATCGGCTCGCGGCCTTCCTCAATCAGATCGCCTTGCGCATCTCTCAGTATGTAGTTCACGGTCACGACGGTGTTCTTGGCAATCTTCATGATGCTTCCTTTCGTTATACAAGCGACCATTATACCTGCGCACTTTCGGCTGGCTGAGCGCCACCGGCGCAAGATCGCCGCCTATATAATGGCGCGATGAAAAAAAATCCCTTGCTGGGCGGCCTGAGCGCTGCCGAATTTCTGCGCGACTACTGGCAGAAAAAGCCCTTGCTGATCCGTCAGGCGATTCCTTCGTTTCGGGCACTGCTATCGCGCGGCGAACTGTTCGCGCTTGCCAGCCGCGACGATGTCGAATCGCGGCTGATCACCAACATCCGCGCCAAGTGGAAAATGGACCACGGTCCATTCGAGCAAGTTCCTCCGCTGACACAAAAGAACTGGACCCTGCTGGTGCAGGGCGTCAATCTGCATGATGACGCAGTGGATGCTTTGATGCGTCAATTCGATTTCGTGCCGGACGCGCGGCTGGACGATCTGATGATCAGCTTTGCGACGGCGACCGGCGGCGTCGGCGCGCATTTTGATTCCTACGACGTCTTCTTGCTGCAGGCGCATGGCCGCCGCCGCTGGCGCATCAGCGCGCAGACCGACCTGACGCTGGTCGAGGACATGCCGTTAAAAATACTGAAGAACTTCCAGCCGGAGGAAGAATTCGTCCTTGAACCTGGCGACATGCTTTATCTGCCGCCGCAATACGCGCATGAGGGCGTGGCGCTGGACGAATGCATGACCTATTCGATCGGCTTTCGGGCACCCGCCTACCAGGAACTGGGAGAAGCCTTTCTGGAAAACATGATGGATGCCATCGATCTGCCCGGCCGTTATGCGGATCCGGAGCTGAAACCGTCCAAATACCGGGCGGAGCTCGGAAACGCCATGCTGGCGAAAGTGAGCACGGAGCTCGACAAGATCCGCTTCACGAAGGAAGACATTACCCTTTTCCTTGGCGAATATCTTTCCGAACCGAAAGCGCATGTTTTCTTCGACACGCCCCAAATCGCGCTGACGCAAAAGCGTTTCCTGCAAGCCGCGTTGAAACGCGGTCTGCGGCTCTCGCGCAAAACGCAGATGTTGCATCGCAATAACTACATTTTCATCAACGGAACATCGTTCGAGGTCGATGGCGAAGATCTGGCTTGGCTGAGACAGCTGGCAGAGCAACGATGCATGGATACCGAAACAATCAAGCATGTCTCAAACGATCTTGCGGAAGCGCTGTCCATCTGGTTCAACGACGGCTGGCTGTGTCTCGGCAACTAATCTGTCTAAGCTGCGATCAAGAAAAAGGCGGCGCTCGACCCACCATGTGCGCGCTTCGATTGTCGAGTCCGTTTCATGCAACAATGGCATTTGCAAAAGCGTAAAACTGTTGTGTTGGAAATAAAAAGTGGCGTTATAATTAATGGTTAGGAAGGTTTCGTTCTATCGCACCGCAACAATGGGTATGAGCCGTTCGAACTCCTAGATAAAGCGATAATTACCGGTAATTATTTCATCGCAAAAACTGATATCAACCCTGACTTATTGAAAGACAATCATGACAAAAACTCTGCTGATCGCATCCCTGTTCGCTGTTGCTCTGGCCGCTTGCAGCAAGAAAGAAGAAGCTCCTGCTCCTGAAACCACCACCCCGCCAGCAGCCGAAGCGCCTGCAGCGCCAGCAGCTGAAGCGCCTGCAGCTCCAGCAGCATCGGCACCAGCAGCTGAAGCACCTGCAGCGCCAGCCGCTGAAGCACCTGCTGCTCCAGCAGCGCCTGCTGAATCGAAGTAATTCGATTCTTTCGAATCAAAAAAAGCCGACCTGCTGGTCGGCTTTTTTATT
>DATMTZ010000140.1:0-6392 GCA_035563975.1 Oxalicibacterium sp.
GGTATTATACATACATTCTTGTATGTATGTAACGTTGGCAACAAGCTGCTACGGCAGGAACATTCAAAAATTATCACAGGATTCGATTTCGCATGGCACGAGCCACCAAGGAAGAAGCGCTGGAGACGCGCAACCGCATCATCGATGCGGCAGAGGAGGTCATTTTTGCGCGCGGCCTTGCGCATACGTCGCTGGCCGATGTGGCAGATGCCGCCAATGTGACACGCGGAGCAATTTACTGGCATTTCAAGAACAAGGCTGACCTGTTCGAGGCGATCTGCGAACGCATTCGCCTGCCGATGGAAACCCTGATGGCAACGCCGGCGCCGCAGTTCGCCAACGATCCGCTCGGTCATCTGCGCAGCACCTGGGTGCATCTGTTGCAGGACGCCGTGCACAACCAGCGCACGCGCAAGGTGCTGGACATCCTGTTCCTGAAATGTGAGCTGGTCGATCGCGAGGACCCCATCTGGCTGCGTCAGAACGAGTGCTACCTGAACGGCCTGGATACGATGGGCCGCATCTTGAACGATGCGATCGCCGCCGGTCAATTGCCGGCTGACCTGAATACGCGGCTGGCAGTATTAACCCTGCATTCGCACATCATCGGTCTGTTGAACAACTGGCTGTTTTCGCCGGGCAGCTTCGATCTGGCCGAAGTGGCGGAACCGCTGATCGACGCCTGTCTCGACAGCCTGCGTTATGCGCCGGCGTTGCGGCTGAAAAAATAAGCCGCCGGCGCGATCGCCTCAAGATTGCGTCAAATGGCGGTCACTCGTCGGGCGCAGCGGGAAGGATGGCGGAAGAATCGTGACGCGGTATTGGTCAATGCGATATCCGGCCGGCGCGCAACTTCAATAGGTCGGCATCGACGGATCGACCTGCGTCGCCCAGGCGTGCACGCCGCCGGTCAGATTGACGACTTGTTCGAAGCCGTTATTTTCCAGGAATTGCGCGACGCGCAGACTGCGGGCGCCGTGGTGGCAGATGCAGACAATCTGCGCCTCGCGGTCGATCTGGTCGAGTTGGCCCGGTATGGTGTTCATCGGCATCGACACCGTGCCGGCGATGCGGCACAACTGATACTCCCACGGCTCGCGCACGTCGAGCAGAACCGGCGCCGCACCGGAATTGCTGGCCAGCAGAGCGGCCAGTTCCGGCGCGGTCAGATGTTGCACGGTTTGCCTCAGAACTTGAAGTGCGATGGTTCCGGCGCATTGCGCAGCGGCTTGACCACCGTTTCAAACAGGCCGACCGTGTTGTAGCCGACTTCCGACACGCGCGTGATGATTTGCGCGGTCATCGCCGGCGCAATGCCGACCACGGCAAACAGGCGGCCGCCGACTTTCAGCTGCGACAGCAGCTTTTCCGGCACCGAGCCGACCGAACCCGACAGCACGATCACATCGTACGGCGCATTTGGCTGGTTGGCAGCGGTATACCCTTGCGCGCCGTCGCCCAGAACGACTTCGGCATTCGTGACGCCGTAGTCTGCCAGATTCTTTTGCGCCATCTCTTTCAGTTCAGACTCGATCTCGACCGTGGTGACGTGGCGCGCGCGGTGCGCCAGCAGGGCAGCCATGTAGCCGGAACCGGCGCCGATTTCCAGCACGTTTTCGTGCTTCTGCACCGCAAGTTCCTGCATGATGCGCGCTTCGACGCGCGGCGCCAGCATGGTTTCGCCGTGCGGCAAGGGGATTTCAGTATCGGCAAATGCGAGTGCGCGGTAGGCGGCCGGCACGAAGGCTTCGCGCTTGACCAGGACCAGCAGTTCGAGAACGTCCTGATCGAGCACGTCCCACGGACGAATCTGCTGCTCGATCATGTTGAAACGGGCTTGTTCAATGTTCATTTGTCGACTCGGTAAAACGAAATGGAAAATCGCCATTCTACCAAATCATGAAGTCGGATCGTGCCAAAAACCCCGGTGAGGTCGGCGATGCCGGTAAAATTCGCAACGTTATCCTTGATGTCCGATTGTTGGAGCGACCATGTCCGTCCTGGCCTGCCGTCCCGGCTGCGGCGCCTGCTGCACCGCGCCGTCGATTTCCTCGTCCATCCCCGGTATGCCGAACGGCAAACCGGCCGGCGTGCGCTGCATCCAGCTGGACGAGGCGAACCGCTGCCGCATTTTCGGCCAGCCGGAACGCCCGGCGGTATGCGGCGGCCTGCAGCCGGAAGCGGAAATGTGCGGCCAGACGCGCGCGGACGCCTTGCACTATCTGACCCGGCTGGAATCGCTTACCGCGATCACGCCGAACCGACTGTAAGAAAGCCTATGACCCGATCCGCCTTTCATCGCCTGACCCTGCTTGCCGTCGTCCTGATGCTGTCGGCCTGCGCCATCTTCAACGGTCCGCGCACCGCGCTGGTGCCGACCGAACAGTTGCAGGCGTCGCTCGACAAGCGCTTTCCGCTCGATATGCGCTACCTGGAATTGTTCGACTTGCATGCGACGCAGCCGACCGTGCAGCTGGATGCCGCAGCCGGCCGCGTGCTGCTGACGATGGATGTCGTGATCGCGCCGCCTTTCGTCAAACGCACCTGGAAGGGCAGCATTGCGTTATCCGGCGTGTTGCGGCCGGACGATGCGCAACGCGCATTGGTGATCCGCGAACCGCGGCTGGATGCGTTCCGCATCGACGGTTTCGATCCGCAGATGAGCCGGCAGATCACGCGCTACGGCGGCCTGTTTGCCGAACAGCTGCTGCGCGACATGCCGGTTGCGCGCTATGACGATGTGCGGCCCGCCTATGCCGGCGCCGACTGGGTACCGACCAAAATCGATACCCGCGCGGACGGTCTCGTGATAACCTTCGAAGCCGTGCGCTAATGCCGGCTTAAGTCGCCGCAGCTAAGATTTTTCCGTCTGCCCGCTGCAGGCGGGAACGATGTCACCCGCAAGGCGTCAGACCTGCGGGTTTTTTATTGCCCGTGTTCTTGTCCGGGCGCTTGCCTGCATCGTCACTAACCACATTCACATCACATCATGGATCTCGTTCTCGCAATCAAAGCCGTCATCATGGGCATCGTCGAAGGCCTGACGGAATTCCTGCCGATCTCGTCGACCGGTCACCTGATCCTGGCCGGCAGCCTGCTCGATTTCGTCGGACCCAAGGTCAAGGTGTTCGAAATCGCGATTCAGACCGGCGCCATCTTTGCCGTGATCCTCGAATACCGCGCGCGCATCACCGCGGTCTGCAGCGGCCTGCTGAGCGAGCGCCGCGCACAGCGCTTTGCGCTGAACATCATCATCGCCTTCCTGCCGGCGGCAGTTCTCGGACTGATCTTCGCCAAGAAGATCAATGAAAAGCTGTTCGCGCCGGTGCCGGTGGCGATCGCCTTCATCGTCGGCGGCTTGCTGATCCTGTGGATCGAGCGCGCCAACCGTCTCGGCCAGCACAAGATCCGCGTGCAGACGGTGGACGACATGACGCCGCTCGATGCGCTGAAGGTCGGCTGCGCGCAAGCCTTTGCGCTGATTCCCGGCACCAGCCGCTCCGGTGCGAGCATCATCGGAGGCATGTATTTCGGCCTGTCGCGCACGGCGGCGACCGAGTTCTCCTTCTTCCTCGCGATCCCGACGCTGCTGGGCGCGACCGTCTATTCGGTCTACAAGGCGCGCGACCTGTTGTCGATGGCCGACCTGCCGCTGTTCCTGATCGGCGGCGTGGCGGCCTTCATCTCTGCTTTCCTGTGCGTGCGCTGGCTGCTGCGTTACATCAGCACGCATGACTTCACCTTCTTCGCCTACTACCGCATCGTGTTCGGCATGCTCGTATTGCTGACTTCGCATTACGGCTGGGTGGTCTGGGCCGAATAAGCATGGACATGGCCGAACACGACCTCGGCGCACGCGCGCTGCACGTACTCGAGAGCGTTTTCGGCTATCCGGCTTTCCGCGGCCAGCAGGCCGAGATCGTCGATGTCGTCGCGCGCGGCGGCGATGCGCTGGTGCTGATGCCGACCGGCGGCGGCAAGTCCTTGTGCTACCAGATTCCCGCCTTGCTGCGCGATGGCGTGGGCGTCGTCGTCTCGCCGCTGATCGCGCTGATGCAGGACCAGGTCGACGCGCTGGCCGAAGTCGGCGTGCGCGCGGCATTTCTCAATTCCACGCAGAGCTTTGACGAAGCGCAGCAGATCGAGCGCCGCTTGCGCAGCGGCGATCTGGACCTGCTGTACGTCGCGCCGGAACGCCTGATGACGCCGCGCTGCCTCGCCTTGCTGGAAAGCGCGCACATCGCGCTGTTTGCGATCGACGAGGCGCATTGCGTGTCGCAATGGGGGCATGACTTCCGCCCCGAATACATCCAGCTGTCCGTGCTGCACGAGCGCTTTCCGCAGGTGCCGCGCATTGCGCTGACCGCGACTGCAGATCATCAGACGCGCGAAGAGATCATCCGTCGGTTGCAACTGGAAGAGGCGCGCATGTTCGTGTCGTCCTTCGACCGCCCCAACATCCGCTATCAGATCGTTGAAAAGGCCAACGGCCGCAAGCAGCTGCTCGACTTCATCCAGAGCGAGCACGCGGGCGACGCCGGCGTCGTGTACTGCCTGTCGCGCAAGAAAGTCGAGGAGACTGCCGAATTCCTGAACGAGCACGGCCTCAACGCGCTCGCCTATCACGCCGGCATGGAGACCGCCGTGCGCAGCCGTAACCAGGCGCGCTTCCTGCGCGAGGACGGCATCGTGATGGTCGCAACGATCGCCTTCGGCATGGGCATCGACAAGCCGGACGTGCGCTTCGTCGCGCATCTCGATCTGCCGAAAAGCATCGAAGGCTATTACCAGGAAACCGGCCGCGCCGGCCGCGATGGCTTGCCGGCCAGCGCGTGGATGGCCTACGGCTTGCAGGATGTGGTCCAGCAGCGCCGCATGATCGACGAATCCGAAGCCGAGGAAACCTTCAAGCGCGTGCAGAGCGCCAAGCTGGATGCGATGCTGGGCCTTTGCGAAACACTGCATTGCCGCCGTACGCGATTGCTCGATTACTTCGGCCAGGCCTCGCAGCCTTGCGGCAATTGCGACACCTGCCTGAATCCGCCGGGTGCCTACGATGCGACGGTCGATGTGCAGAAGCTGCTCTCGACCATTTACCGCGTCGACCAGCGCTACGGTGCGATGCACGTGCTGGACGTACTGCGCGGCGTCGACTCCGACAAGGTGCGCGAACGCGGCCATGATCAGCTGTCGACTTTCGGCGTCGGCTCCGATCGCGGCGAAGCCGAATGGCGCGCGGTGCTGCGCCAGGTGATTGCGCTGGGTCTGGTCAGCGTCGATCACGAAGCCTACGGCGTGCTGAAACTGACCGATGCCGCGCGGCCGGTATTGAAGGGCGCTGAGCGCGTGCAGCTGCGCGTGTACCGCAAGCCGGAAAAGGCGCGGCGTGCCACCAGTCGGCCGAAAGGATTTGTCGAAACCGATTTGTCGCCGGACGAGCAGGCGGTGTTCGAGAAACTGCGCTGGTGGCGCATGGAGACCGCGCGCAAGCACAATGTGCCGGCGTATGTCATCTTCCATGACGCGACGATGCGCGAAATCGCCAAGGTGCAACCGCATTCGCTGAACGACCTGCGCGGCGTGACCGGCGTCGGCGAGAAGAAGCTGGAAACCTACGGTGAGGAAATCGTGGCGCTGATTGCAGGAACAGGCAGCGGCTGACAGTCGGTGCCGGAAAACCTGCGGCTTTGAACCGCATCGTTTCTGATGACAAGGAAGATCGGTCAGGGATGGATTTTTTCCCGCCGTGCCAGCATCTCGACAAATTGCCGGATACGCTTCGCGCGCGTTTCGGCTTTTTTTGCGGTTTGCACGCGCCACAGCACCGCATAGCGGTTGGCGCTATCGAGTGTGGCAAAGAACGCCGCGGCCCCGGGTTCGGCATCGAGCGCCTGCTGAAGGTCGTGCGGCATGGTCATGGTGCTTGCCGAATCGTAGGCATTTTCCCAACGGCCATCCTCTTTCGCCAGTTCCATTTCCTTCAGTCCTGCCGGCTGCATCCGGCCTTGTTCGAACAAGGCTTGCGCTTTGGTGCAATTCGCCTTTGACCAGATGCTTCGCGACCGTCGCGGGCTAAAGCGTTGTAGCCACGCGTGTTCGTCCAGCTTCTTTTTCTGGCCATCGATCCAGCCGAAGCACAAGGCCGTTTCCAATGCTTCGAGATAGCTGACCGATGTCAGGCCGGAGCCTTTCTTTGCAATTCGCAACCATACGCCCGGTGAATTTTCGTGATGCAGGCGCAGCCAGTTTCCCCACTCATGCTGACCGGCGTGATGCTGAATCCCTACGTCGGGAGGCGCGGATATTTTTGTCATGTGCGATGTCGTTCTGCTTGCCAGGAGCCGTCACCGTTTTTTGAACACGACATCCCATACGCCGTGCCCCAGTTTCAG
>DATMTZ010000141.1:0-9084 GCA_035563975.1 Oxalicibacterium sp.
AGACCGGCAAGTAACCGGCATTTATATCAGTTCCGGCTGAGCGCGCCGGCAGAGGGAAACAGCATGCGCGCCTCGGTCCATACCCAGCCCCAGAACCCCGGCAACGCAATCGTCGCGGATGCATCGCGCACCGCGCGCGCGTGGGCGGCACGCATCAAGTCGTCGCGATCGTCATAAAACGGCTTGTCGGCGGTCGGCATGTTCAATTCGTGTGACACATCCAGCAAAATTTCCAGGTATTCCACCAGATGGCGCGCCGTATACGAATTCGTGTCGTGGAAGGTCACGATCACCGGAATCACGCCATTCACTACCGGAAATTTCCCGCCGACGATGCCTTCGCGCATCGCCGCCAGTTCCTTGTACAGATTGCTGCGCTTGTGCAGACTCGCCGTAAAGCCCCAGATCACGCCATCATTGGCGCTGAGATCGGTCAGCATCATGTCCAGCCCGTGTCGCCGATACGCCGCAAAGGTACGCGCGTCATAACTCCAGAAGGGCGGGCGCACCAATGTCGGCGTGTGGCCGGTGGCCGCCTCGATATCCGTGATGCCGCGGTCGAGCGACGCGATAAATTCGTCAGGCGCCAGGAAACGATGATTGCGGTGGCCGTCCGTCGCCGTATGCAATCCAATCGCATGACCCTGCCTGGCTTCCCGCGCCAGCAATTCCTGGCCGATCCGGTATATGGTCGGGCCGCGCGTCTGCACGAAGAACAGGGCCTTGATACCGGGCTGCACCGGATTCTGCGCAAGATCGTCGAGGATGGCCGCGGTCGGGTTCGCATAACCCATGGCGCTGGGGCCGTCGTCAAACGTCAGCAAGAAGCGGATGGGATGCGCGATCGGCACCAGCGTAGCGTGCCCGGCGGGCGCTGATGCGCACGCGGATAGCAGCAGCACCGGTATCAACGCGCAGCGCGCGGATACCAAAGAAAAGAAAAATCGCAGAGACATCAAAACGAGGAAAAATACGTACCGTGCGGAAGGACGGAGCGGGCAGATGATCGCAGGCCTGCGTGGCGAAGTCGATCAGAAAGGCTAGGCAGCCAATCATGCGTTGCAACGCGACAACACGACGCCAATCGCAACCCATCAATTTGTCGCAATCGCCGTACAAAATCCGGCTTCCTGCCGGCTTATGGGCCGACATCAATGGAGCGGCCGTTTTTTCGTGCTAGTATCCGCGCCACGCTAGGGGTCCTGAAGCCAATGCTTCGGGTGAGATAAAACCCTTGAACCTGACCTGGATAATGCCAGCGTAGGGAAGCGCAAAGTACCTCCTCTTCCGGCCGTCCTTTGTTCATTCCTTCGCGCCTTGTCCTTACCGCGATTGATTGAACACCAATGTCCACTACTCGTCTTTCCCTGATCGCACTCGCGATCGCACAAGCCGGCGCCGTTGCGCCAGCCTTTGCTCAAACTGCGCCTCGCACCCAGGAAAACGTGCTGCCGGCCGTGACCGTGACCACCGCACCGGATACGACCGGTCGCGCGGCGACTGCCAGCGTCGGCGGCTTTTCCGAAACGCCATTGATCGAAACGCCGGCATCCGTCAGCGTGATCACGCAGCAGCAGATGCAGGAGCGCAGCATTCGCTCGACGACTGCCGCGGTGGAAACCGATGCCAGCGTCAACGACGCCTACAACGCCGTTGGCTACGCCGAACAGTTTTCGATCCGCGGCTACACGCTGGAAAACGAAACCAGCTTCCGCAAGGATGGCCTGTCGTTCTCCGGCGCATCGTCCGTGCCGCTGGAAAACAAGGAGCGCATCGAGATCCTGAAAGGCCTGTCCGGCCTGCAAGCCGGCGTCAGCACGCCAGGCGGCATCATCAATTACGTGACCAAGCGCCCGACGGCAACGCCGCTGCGTACCATCACGACGGAAGTCAGCGAACGCGGCACCGTATACGGCGCGGTCGACCTGGGCGGCATGTCGGATGACAAACGTTTCGGTTATCGCATCAATGCGGCGACCGAAACAATCAATTCGTATGTCGACGGTGCCGACGGCAACCGCAATTTCGTGTCCGGCGCCTTCGACTGGCATTTGAGCGACCGCGCATTGCTGCAGCTGGATATGGATTACCAGCACAAGTCGCAAGTCACCGCGCCGGGGTATCAGCTGCTTGGCGGAACCGAGGTGCCGTCGCACGTCGATCCGACGCGACTGCTTGGTAAGGAACCGTGGATTACGCCGGTCACCGATAGCGTCAGCAACATCGGGCTGCGCTTCAAGTACAGACTCGATCAGGATTGGAATCTGACGCTATCGGCAAATCGCTATCGCCTGTTGCGCGATGATCGCTCGGCATTTCCTTTCGGCTTCTACGCAAACGGCAACTACGATATCTACGACTACAAGAGCGACAACGAGGAACATACGATCCTCGGCACGCAAGCGCTGTTGCAGGGAAAATTCGTCACCGGCTCCGTAAAACATGACATCACATTCGGAGCGACGTTTGACCGGCGTCGTGATCACGCGGGCGACTGCGTATATGGAACGACCACCTGCTCTACAGGCTTTGCCCCCAACGGTACAAGCAATATTTACAACCCCGTGGTGGACGCCTCTGCGGTTCCGCCATCCAATATCCACAGCGGTCCCGTCTATCTGCAACGCAAAGACAACGAATGGTCATTGTTCACACAAGACGTAATGTCGCTGACCGACCGCCTGAAGCTGCATGCAGGCTTACGGTACACGGAGCTGCAGCGAGATCAATTCAGCATCGTCGACGGCGCAAAGCTTTCGAATTACGATAAAAGCTATGTACTGCCAAATATCGCCTTGGTGTATAGCCCGATGCCATCGCTATCCGTATACGGCTCATACGCCGAAGGTCTGCAACATGGCGGCGTAGCGGGCGATTTTGACAACAACGCTCACGAAATGCTGAACCCTAGCGTTTCAAGACAATATGAAGTCGGGTTGAAACAGGATATTGGCAACTCGTTGAGCTTTACTGCGTCGCTGTTTCAAATTAAAGCAGCACTTGAATATCTCGACAGCACCAATACCTTCGTTCAAAACGGCGATGCGCTCCATCGTGGTATCGAACTCGGTCTGCAGGGCCGCATCACGCGCAATCTTCTGGTCGGTTCCAGCCTGACGGTCCTGAACGCGAAACAGGAAAACACCGGCGACCCGACGCTGGATGGCAAGCGCAACGTCAACGTGCCAAAGCTGAAGGCCGTGACTTTCCTCGACTATGCTGTAGCGGACGTACCCGGCCTGAACCTGAACACGACCTGGACCTACGCAAGCAGCAAGGCCTTCGATACGCAGAACCAGACTATTGTCGGCGGCTACAATGTGTTCGACATGGGCGCACGCTACGCAACGAAGATCAACGGCAAAGCCGTGCGTTTCAACTTCACCGTTTACAACGTCTTCAACAAGTTCTACTGGCGGGACGTCACGCAAGACCTGGGCGGCTACCTGTTCCCCGGCGCACCGCGCACTTACAAGCTGACTGCACAATTCGACTTCTGATCACTGCAAAAAGCAGCAAAAAGCCATCGATTCGTCGGTGGCTTTTTTATTTCAGTAGCGGTCGATCATCGATGCCGGCGGCAAGCAAGTAATCGACCGTTTGCTGTACGCGTTGCGCCACATCGCCGTCCACCAGCAGGTAAGGGATGCCGGCTGACTGCAAATGCTCGACGACGAGTTTGTGTACGGCCTGGCGTACTTCGTCGCCGTCGCGCATCAGACCATCGCCGCTCCAGGGGTTGGTCGGCGCCGTGACGATCGTAAAGTCGTACGCATGGGACCGCATCAGCGCGTCGAGCCCCGCATCGATGGCGCCAAAGTAGTGGAGGCTGTACATCGCCGTCATGCGCGGCGTGGTGTCGCAGAATAAAAAGCGGCTTGCCTGCGGCAGCAGTGCGCGTTCATGTTCGACCTGCGTGCTGGCGATGCCGAATTGTTCATGCGACAGCGGCGTGCGCTGCTGCGTCTCGACAAATTCGCGCAGGTATTCCGGCACCCAGATCGTGCGATAGCGTTCAGCCAGCGCGGCGGCGAGCGTCGACTTGCCCGTTGATTCGCCGCCGAGTATGGCGACGCGCGCAACCTTGTCGGTCATGGTACGGGGGCCGATTCGACTGGCAGGACGTCCTCCCTTGGCAGCGCCAGCCATGCCTTTTTCCACGCCAGAAGGCCCACAATCGCCATCACGACGAAAATAGCGAACAGCACCGCGGTCAGCATCAGGTTCTTGTGGATGTACAGGCCGATGTAGATCAGGTCGATGAAAATCCAGACATGCCAGTTTTCGATCTTCTTGCGCGACAGCAGGAACTGCCCGACCACGCTGCCGGCCGTCAGGAAGGCGTCAAGATGCGGTACGTCGGTATCGGTATACACGCGCAGGAACCAGGACAGGATCAGATAGGCCACCAGCCATCCGGCAAGCGCCGCAACCCAGCCCCGTACATCCAGCTTCGAAATGCGCACGCCATGATGCGAGGCGCCGCCGAACAGCCATTGGTACCAGCCCCATAGCGAGACGCTGATGAAGAAAAACTGCAGCCCCATGTCGCCGTACAGCCGTGCCCGATAAAACACGATTGCGTACAGCGCGGCCGAGGAAATCGCGAACAGCCAGCCCCACGGCGATTGCCGGATGTTGAAGTACACCATGACGACCGCAAGTGCAAAGGAAGTGATTTCCAGCCACGAGGTATGGAACAGGCCGAACAGGACAAGCGGATCATTCATAAGGCAGGGTGGGAAGTTGAGAGCGCCTGAGGCGAGCGGAGCGCAAACGGCGCGCTCCGCAGTATAGAGAAGCCCTTGCGGAGACGCAATTTCCCTGCAGCGCCTTGAAACGTTGCAGAGCAAATAATGAAAGCGTTGGCAGCTTGTCAGCCTGCATGTTTTCCTACATGGAATCGTCCTCTATTCCTATAGTTTCCAGCCGTCATCTTCGTTACATTGGCCATCCTAATTAACAGTAATTAACAAAGGCCGCCTGGTTGACGCGGCCTCGTAACGGAGGATCAGATGATAGTTGACACATTGAAAGCGCTTTCCGCGGCGGGCGCAGTCGGCGGCGCCAGCTGGTTCTTCCTGACTCCTTCGCTCGATTTTCCGGCCGTTCTGCTTGGCATCGTGTCGCTGTCCGTATTCATGATGACGCTGTTGCCGGTGCGGACAGAGTAATTACGCCCATTCCTATGTTGCCGCAAAGCATTGTGTAACCGCGCCGTTGCATCTCGTCACGCGCGCGGAGACGGGGACTACAATGAGTCCGTTTTTTGTTGACGCTTCGGCAGCATGGAATGGAAACAACCGATTTCAAGACATGGTTCCAGGCATCGCCGAATGCCTATCTGATGCTGACGCCGCAGTTCGAGATTGCGTGGGCCAATGCAGCATACCTGTTGTTGACCGGCCGTCAGTTGGAACAACTGCTCGCTTGCTCCATCTTCGCCGCATTTTCCGTTGACGACGATCCCGCACAAGTCGAAGGTCAGACGCAACTGCGCCGCTCGCTTGAGCGCGCGCTGAACGAAAAAACGCGCGATTCGCTGCCGCGCCTGCGCTATCCGATCGCAGTGCCGGGGGTAGACGGCGAGCTGGTCAGCCGTGATCGTTACTGGAGCGTGACGCATACGCCGGTACTCGGCCCGCAAGGCGAAGTGCGCTTCATCCTGCAGCATACCGAAGACATCACCGAACATTTCCACGCGCAGCCGACCGATGCGCAACCCAATCTCAATGGCCGCATTCTGCGGCGCGTCTCCGCCGTACAGGAAGTCAATCGCAATCTGCTGGCCGATCTATCGCATCTGCGGCAATTGTTCGACCAGGCACCGGGCTTCGTGTGTTTTCTACGCGGGCCGGAACATGTGATCGAGATGAGCAACGACGCCTATCTGCAGCTGATCGGCAAGCACGATGTTCTAGGTCGCAGCATGCGCGAGGTTCTTCCTGTCGACGAGAACGGCATGCATGCGCTGCTCGACCAAGTCTACGCTTCCGGCGAAGCCTACGTCGGCAAGGGCGTGCGCGTCGAGTTCGCACGGGAAGCCGCAGAAGCGGCGCGCGAGCACTTTCTCGACTTCGTGTATCAGCCGATCCGCGGCGAAGGCGGCGAGGTTGCCGGCATCTTCGTGCAGGGCCACGACGTTACCGAACAGAAGATTGCGCGCGACGAACTGCAGGTCTATCGCGAGCAGCTCGAACAACTGGTCATCGAACGCACTCGGGAACTTCGCGATAGCGAAGAAGAGCGACGGCGAGCACTGGAAGCCTTGCATCAAGCGCAAAAAATGGAGGCCGTCGGCAACCTGACGGGCGGCGTGGCGCACGATTTCAACAACGTGCTGCAAATCATTGGCGGCAATCTGCAACTGCTGGCAGCCACTGCCGAGATGGACGCATCGGCGCACCGTCGCCTGCAGGCAGCGATCTCCGGCGTCGGCCGCGGCGCCAAGCTGGCTTCGCAGCTGCTCGCCTTCGCGCGTCGCCAGCCGCTGGAACCCCGCGTAATCAACGTCAGCCGCCTGTTGCGCAACATGGATGAAATGCTGCGCCGCGCGCTAGGCGAGGCCTGCGAACTGGAAACGGTGGTCGGCGGCGGCCTGTGGAACACCGCGGTCGACCCCAATCAGCTGGAAAACGTGCTGCTCAATCTCGCGATCAATGCGCGCGACGCGATGGCGTCGCAAGGCAGGCTGACGATCGAAGTCGGCAATGCGCAGCTCGACGACGACTATGCGCACTTGCATCGTGAAGTGGCGGCCGGACAGTACGTGATGCTGGCGGTCACCGATACCGGCAGCGGCATGGCGCCAGCCATCCTGGAACGCGCATTCGATCCCTTCTTCACCACCAAGCCCGAAGGCCATGGCACCGGACTGGGCCTCAGCATGGTGTACGGCTTCGTCAAGCAGACCGGCGGTCATATCAAGATCTATAGCGAGCCCGACATGGGCACCTGCATCAAGATCTACCTGCCGCGCGCGCATGCGGCGGAAGAGGCGATCGCGCAGGTGCCGAGCGGGCCGATCGGCGGCGGCAGCGAGACCGTTCTGGTGGTGGAAGACGATGCCGAAGTGCGCGCTACCGTGGTCGACATGCTTGGCGATCTGGGTTACCACGTATTGCAGGCCGCCGATGCGCAAAGCGCCTTGAGCATCGTCACCAGCGGCGCGGCCATCGACCTGCTGTTTACCGATGTCGTCATGCCCGGCCCCTTGCGCAGCCCCGAGCTGGCGCGCCAGGCCAAGGCTGCACAGCCACGCATCGAAGTATTGTTCACTTCCGGCTATACCGAAAACGCCATCGTGCACGGCGGCCGGCTCGACCCTGGCGTGGCGCTGCTCAGCAAACCGTATCGCCGCGAAGATCTGGCGCGCAAGATCCGCCATATCTTCAACAACAGGGATCATGTCGAAAGCCTGCATAGCCCGGCAAAAGCTGGTTGCGGCATCGGCAAAACGCAGAAGCGCCTGCGCATCCTGCTGGTGGAAGACAACGTCGACGCGCTCGAAAGCATGGTCGAGATGACCGAGTTCCTCGGCCACCAGCCGCAAGGCTGCAGCTCCGCCGAAGACGCGTTGCTGCTGCTTCAGAACCAGGCGTTCGATGCGATGATCACCGACATCGGCTTGCCCGGCATGTCGGGACTGGCGCTGGCGGAGAAGGCGCGCGCCATCCAGTCGCTCGACGTCACGGTGGCAAGCGGCATGGCACGCGGCCCCGATGTGCCGCGCAATGTACGCTGGCTGATGAAGCCGTTCGGCATCGAGGAATACGCGGCGCTGCTGGCCGAGAGCGCGCGCCGTTAGCCGGGCTTCGCTTCCGCATGCCTAGCTTTCCCTCGAAAAAATCTTACGACCAAGTTAAATCAAACGTTTGATTTATATGGTTTAATGGCGGCTATGAACGCCATTCGTAAAAAACCTGACTCCTTTGCAAGACCGTCCGCCGCCAGAAAACAGCGTGCCGATGGCGCCGATGCGCGCGAACGCCTGCTCCATGCCGCATTGCAGCTGTTCGCGGAGAAGGGCTATGCAAAAACCTCGACCCGCGAAATCGCGCAGCTCGCCGGCGTCAATATCGCCTCGATCAAGTATTACTTCGGCGACAAGGCCGGCCTTTATCGCGCGATATTCGTCGAGCACATGAGCTGTGAATCCTGCGAGGATGGTTTCGTGCTCGCTTCCGGCGATCTGGATCTGCGGCAATCGCTGCAGATATTTTTTGGCGGCTTTCTGGAGCCGATCAAGCAGGGCGATCTCGCGCGGCATTACATGCGCCTGCATTTTCGCGAGGTGGTAGAGCCGACCGGCCTGTGGACCGAAGCGCCGGACAATGCGATCAAGCAGGCGCACGCGGCACTGGTCGAGATGCTGGCGCGGCACATGGGCCTGGCAAAAGCGGATGACGGCGTGCATCGGCTCGCATTTTCGATTGCCGGCATGGGCGTGCAGATGTTCGTCTGCCGGGAGGTAATCGAGGATGTGCGCGCCAAACTGATTGCCACGCCAGCCGCCGTCGATCAATGGGGAGAACGCCTGGTCGACTACGCGGAAGCGATGGTGGCGGCCGATATCCGGCAACGCCAGGCGCACGGCGGAGGGAAAAAATCATGAAACGATGGATGGCGCTTTTTCTTCCGGCGCTACTGAGCGCTTGCGCGCTGACACCGCCGCCGGCCTCGGTTGATGCGCCGGCGCCGGCGCAATGGCACGCACCGCTTCCCGGCGACGCTGCGGCCTTGCCGCATCACGCGCGCCTGAGCGACCTGTCGCAATGGTGGCGGCAGCAAAATGATCCGCTGCTCGTTGAACTGATCAACGCAGCGCAATCGGTCAGCCCCACGGTCGCCAGCGCGGTATCGCGCATAGAGCAATCGCGCGCGACCAGCGTGTCAGCGAACGCGGCGTTGGGCCCCAAGCTCGATTTGAGCGCGAGCGTCAACCGCACCAATACGCAACAGCCACTGCCGCTCGGCACGACTTCGCAGATCGCGCTGCAGCCGTCATGGGAAGCGGATCTGTTTGGCGGCAATCGCGCCACCAGCGCGGCCGCGCGTGCACGACTGGAAGGCGCGCACGCCGGC
>DATMTZ010000142.1:0-5265 GCA_035563975.1 Oxalicibacterium sp.
ATCGCGCGCGCGCTGGCGGTGCGGCCCGAGCTGCTGATCTGCGACGAGGCGGTGGCGGCGCTGGACGTCTCGATCCAGGCGCAGGTGCTGAACCTGTTCATGCGGCTGCGCGACGAATTGCAGCTGACCTATCTGTTCATCAGTCACGATCTCGGCGTGGTGCGGCACATTGCCGATCGTGTGCTGGTGATGTATCTCGGGCGCATCGTCGAAGCGGCGCCGGCCGAGGAATTGTTCGCGCGGCCGCAGCACCCGTACACCGTCGCGCTGCTCGAGGCGGCGCCGACGCTGGAGGTGAAGAAGATCAACTTTCATCCGCTGCGCGGCGAAATGCCGTCGCCGCTGAACGTCCCTTCCGGCTGTGGTTTTCACACGCGCTGCCCGCACGCGATGCCGGTGTGTGCGCAAGGTTTGCCGGAGCTGAAGGAAATCGCGCCCGGCCATTTTTCGGCCTGCCATCTCGACCAGCCGCAGTAGCGGTGCCACACCATACGGCCTGCCGCTGTCGGCGGAACTTAGCGCCGTTATCCCATGCCGAAGTATTTCCGATCGCATGTGCGTGACGATATTTCCATGGAGATTGCTATGTTGAATAAAAAAAACGTTTCCCGGCTGCTCGGCGTCGCCGCTGTCACCGCATTGATCGGTCTTCCCCTTGCGCATGCGCAAACCGGCGGGACCAATACCTCGAATGCGGCAACGTCGAGCGCATCCGGCAGCGCGCAATCAAGCGTCAGCAAGGGTGACCGCGAATTCATGGAAGACATTGCGCATGCCAATCTTGCCGAGATCGCCACCGGAAAGATGGCGCTCGAAAAAACGCAGAATGCCGAGGTCAAGCAGTTTGCGCAAAAGATGATCGATGACCACACCAAGGCGCAGGATGAGCTGAAGCAACTGGCGGATGCAAAAGGCGTGAAACTGCCTGACGACCCGGGCATGGCGAAGAAGACCAAGGCCATGACGACCCTGAAGCCGCTGACCGGCGATACCTTCGACAAGCAATACATCAAGCATGCCGGCGTCGGCGATCATGAAAACGCGCACAAGCTGCTGGCCAAGGTGCAGAGCAAGGCCAAGGATGCCGATCTGAAAGTCTATGCAGAAAAGACCATCAAGGCGGTGGACGAGCACCTGAACATGGCGAAGTCGATGGAACAGAACATGAAGAAGTAATTTTTCTTGCGGCCGGGCGATGAAAAGTCGATCCCGGCCGAGAGTTTCAAGTCACTGCCTCGATCACGTGTTCGCGCTTTCGCTACCTCGAAAGCGCGTACGTATTGCCTGAAGAAATGCTTTTTCCATGTGCAAATACTATTTGCATTGATCGCGACGGTTTACCTTGCGCAGTCGCGATGCATCTCCTATATCTAATGAGATTTTTGCTGAGCTAACCACCATGCTTGCGCAATGACAGTCGGCAACCCGCGCCCGCATGCCTAATGCATTTTCATTGCGGGAGCACCATCATGACGTCATTGCATCACATCACCACAGCGGGCCTGTTGCTAGGCGCGATACTGGTCACCGTGCACGCGCGCGCGAGCATGCTGTTCGAATACGCGAGCGATCCATTAGCGTGGCAGTGGGGCCTGTTTAACAACGAGCCGGGCGACTATGGACAGCAATCGCCCTCGCCGGTCTTCGGCTTTTCCTTTACTGTTCCTGATAGCTGGTTGTCGAGCAGCTCTCCTAGTACCTTCACCGTTCCGGTGGAAAACGTCACCACCGGAGAGCAGTACTTCCAGACGATAGACGTCAACCCGGGCGCCGGCGGCACGCTGACCGTCAATCCGGACGGCAGTGTCGCCTCGTGGAATTTCTCGATGCTGCTTACCGAATTGCCGGTGCCCCGCGATCCGATCTATGACGTGTTCGATCGTCGCATCTACCTGACTTCCGCCTATGGTTCCGGCACGTGCAACTGCGACGTGTTCCATTTGAAGAACACGCTGTTTACATACAACGGCGAATTCTTCGAGCCTCTCGGTCCGGCCGAAGCACTGTATAGCGGCGCGAACGCGCCGGCCGCCTGGACCACTACACCGATATCCGCGGTGCCGGAACCCGGTGCAGTCGCGATGCTGCTAAGCGGCTTGTCCTTGTTGGCTGCATATGGCTGGCGCCGCCGCGCGCAAGACGGCCGCCCGGCAGCCGATCCCTTGCCCGCAATCTGATATCGGTCGTCTTCATCGTTATCCACCGGAGAAACGTCATGCAATACAAAGCACGCAGCATTGCCACCATCGGCGCGCTCAGCTGTACCTTTTTCGGGATGGACGCGGCCGCCATCGAAACCCGCTTTACCTACACGAGCGACGCCATCGAATGGGAATCGTCGAAGCTCTACGGCGACGACTATGTCATTGACGACGATGTGGCGCCGGTCTTCACCGTCTCCTTCCTGCTGCCGGGCGACTGGGTCACGCTGTCGACGCCCGCGACATTCACGATTCCCAACCAGCCGGACATTACGCTGAGCAATTACACGCGGCCGTCGACGTTCGGGCCGAATGCGGTCAACAGTGTGACGGTGGGACAGAACGGCGAGGTGACGAACTGGAATTTTTCATTTGCCTTCGATCCGGTCTTTATACCGACCGGCGATCCACTGAATGATGCGGTGGAAAAGCTGGTCAACCGCCGTGCCAAGATTTTCTCCAAGCAGGGCGGCTCGACCTGCGACTGCGACGTGGTGCAGATGCGCTACAACACTGCGACCATCCTGTCCGGCGGACATCCCTATCTGATCGGCCCGGTCGAAGTGAATTACCGCGACGGCAATGTGCCGAGCAACTGGTCGTTGTCGTTGGTGTCGGCTGTACCCGAACCGTCGACCTACCTGATGCTGCTGGGGGGCCTGGCATTGCTGGGCACATTCGCAAGAAGGCAGAAGCCCCGGCCGCATCCGCGGCTTGCGTAGCCGCCGTCGTGCCGACTTGAATTGCCGGGCGCATGGTTAGCCGCGACACTATGCAAGTAGAGCCGGCGTCCCGAGCACGCACAGCACATCTACAAGGAGCAGCCATGCAGACAATACGCAGTATCGCGACGTTCGGCGCGCTCACCTTCAGTCTCGCCGGCATGGATGCGGTTGCGGACGACACGCGCTTCACTTATACCAGCGACGCACTCGAATGGGATTCGTCCAGGATTTATGGGGATGGTTACGCGCAGGACTATGACGCGACGCCCATCTTCACCGTGTCCTTCGTGCTGGCGGGAAATTGGCTGGGTCGCGCATCGCCCGCCACATTTACCATTCCCGGTCGGCCGGATATCACGATCAGCACTTACACGATGCCATTCACCTTCGCACCGAATGCGGTCAACAGCGTGACGGTGGGACAGAATGGCGATGTTACGGACTGGAATTTTTCATTTAGGCTCGACCCGGTTTTCATCGGAACCGGTGACCCGTTGAACGATGCCGTGGAAGAACTGGGCAACCGGCGCGCCAAGATATTCTCGAAATACGGCCCGGCGCTGTGTGACTGCGACGTGGTGCAACTGCGTTACAACAAGGTGACCATCCTGTCGGGTGGCAACCCGTTCCTCCTGGGCCCTGCGGGAATCGATTATCGTGGCAACAATCAGGCCGGCAACTGGTCGCTTGCCCTGGTGTCCGCCGTGCCCGAGCCGTCCAGCTATTTGATGATGCTGGGCGGTTTGGCGTTGCTGGGCGCATTCGCCAAGAGACAGAAGCAGCTAGTGCATTCGCGGTTCGCCTGACTGGTATCGCATTCCATCGTATCTACGGCGGTGATTGCGACTGCGACGCGGCGTCGGTGTGTATCGGTTTGCCGGATTGCGAACCGTGATGCTGCGCAAATACCCAGGTAAATTCGGCGCCCAGCAGGAAGATCTGCGCCGAATAGTAGATCCACGCCAGCAGCACCACCAGGGAACCGGCCGCGCCGAAGCCCGATGCCATGTTGGTGGTGCCGAGATAAATGCCGATTGCCGATTTGCCGATTGTGAACAGCAGCGCCGTCACCAGTGCGCCGACCCAGACGTCGCGCCACGGAATGCGGGTCGACGGCATGAACTTGTAGATCATCGCGAACAGGCCGGTCACGACGCCGAACGAGACCGCGAAGTTCAGCACTTCCAGCACGATGCTCCAGCCGCCCAGCATGCCGGACCACCACTTGGCGAAGGCTGCCAGCGCGGCGCTCAGGATCAGCGACACCAGCAGCATGAAGCCGAGGCCGAGCACCATGCCGAAGGACAGCAGGCGCTTGAACACCAGGTTGCGGATGCCGCCTTTCTTCTTTGCCTGCACTTTCCAGATGCGGTCGAGCGCGCTCTGCAGTTCGCCGAATACCGCCGATGCGCCGATCAGCAAGGTGACGATACCGATGCTGGCGGCGATGACGCCTTGCCCCGGCTCGCTGGCCGATTTCAGCAACGCTTCCACGGCCGACGCACCGGTGTCGCCGACCAGACCGTGCAATTGCGCGACGATTTCACCCTGTGCCGCTTCCTGGCCAAAGAAGAACCCGGCGATCGCGATCACGATGACCAGCATCGGCGCCAGCGAAAAGATCGTGTAATAGGCAAGCGCCGCGCCCATGCTGGGCGCGAAATCATCGACCCAGGCATTGACCGCGTTCCTGATCAAGGCCCATGTCTGCCGCAAGCGTGTTTTCGTGCTGGTCTGCATTGTCGTGTCCTCGAAAAAAGCCGGTTCGCCAGACGGCGCATGATCCGGCTGCTATGCTTGCCGCATTGTCCGCCGCCGATCGCCGTGCCGCCACGCCATCATCACCATGTCTATGTCGTCGAGCTGTCGTCCGACGTATTGTATGAATCGCGCTTTCGCAAAGCCAATCCCGGTTATACGGAAGGCAAGCCCTGCGTGTACGTCGGCATGACCGGTCTCGATCCCGATCTGCGTTTCGACAAGCACAAGGCCGGCATCCAGAGCAATCGCTACGTGTTCGAATACGGCCTGCGCCTGCTGCCCGAACTTTACGCGGTCTACAACCCGATGCCTTACCAGGCGGCGTGCGAGATGGAAGTCGAACTCGCGATCGCGCTGCGCGAAGCCGGTTACGGCGTATGGCAGGCTTGAGGCGTGTCTTGACGCGCGCTTCAGGCGCTGGATGTCAGTCGCTGCAGCACGCCGGGAATTTCATCGGCGATTTCACGCGCGAGATAACCGATCGCGCCGATGCGTTGCGCCAGCTGGCGGCCGGCTTGTGCATGCAGCGCCACGCCCCATACCGCGGCCTGTTCGACGCCGGCGCCGCGCGCCGCCAG